>JAGCJD010000174.1 GCA_017648425.1 Clostridia bacterium
CATAGGGAATCATGCGGAGAATTTTATTCGCTCGTTTAATGCGGACATCTGCTTTTTTTCGGTAAGAACGCTGACGAGCGGCGGATCGCTTACTGACAATGCGATAGAGGAGAACGCCATACGAAAGGTCATGATGTCGCAGTCACGCAAAAGGGTGCTTATGCTAAACTCCGAAAAGGTTGGCGAGCCGTTCATGAGCAATCTTTGCACGATAAATGAAGTCGATTTTATAGTGAGCGAGCGAGATATTTCCGCACTGTTTGAGGAGCATAAGGAAAAATTTATTTGAGCACTTGGATATAATTGGCAAAAAATTCACACCTTTTTTGTGAAAAAGGTGTGCCAAAAAACTTGCTGAAAATTATTTGTTGTTTGTTTTTTTATTTGTGCATCTCTTTTCATTATACGGGAGGATATTATCCTCCCGTATAATTCGTTTGTTATTTTTGTTTGCCGCATGACGGGCTGTCGAGGCGCCAGCCCCTACCACGGTTTGATTGTAACCCTTTTATTTGCGCCTTACAATATTATTCGTACAATTTTTGGCGTTTTGTCTATATTGAAAAATTTCTCTTTACCCCTCGTAGGGGCGGATATTATCCGCCCGTTTATACACAAATTTCCGCGTTTCTTCTATCTTTGATTTTCGATATTTCTATTCCTCGGTAGGGGGCGGCGCCTCGACGGTGTGTTTTCACGAAAGAAATTTTGTTCCGCCCCCGGCGGCGGTCGCAACCGTCCCTCGCACCTTTTTGCTCCGCAAAACGGTGCTCGAGGGGAAAGCTCTTTTTCACCAAAAAAACAAAGGGTATCCCAATTGGTACGGAGAGATTTGAATCACTGTTGTAGCTAAGACTCTGCCATCGCAAGGCGCTACTTGCTCGGCACAGCCTAAGCTACTGCCACTCCTTATTGCTCCCTTTATCCGCCCCCGGCGGCGGTCGCAACCGTCCCTCGCGCCTTTTTGCTCCGCAAAACGGTGCTCGAGGGGAAAGCTCTTTTTCGCCAAAAAAAGCAAAGGGTATCCCAATCGGGATACCCTTTGTTTTTTTGGCGGAGAAGGAGAGATTTGAACTCTCGCACCGGGTTTGCCGGTCTACACCCTTAGCAGGGGCGCCTCTTCGGCCTCTTGAGTACTTCTCCATATGGTGAGCTCGCCGTCTTCAAAACTCACATTCCATATTATACCCCATTTTTATCCGTTTGTCAATATGTTTTCAATATCTTTTGGCAAAATTATTTTAAAGTTATTTTAATTCCCGTTATGTCGATTGTTTTTGTGGCTCACAGCGCCTTGTATGCCCCTATGATAGTTGCAGTTACAAAGTCAGCGCTTATTATCGATGCAAGGATTACTGCGAGTATCTTGCATGTTGACGGCGGTATTCTTAGCGCAAGTCTGTACAGTGTTTCCCAAAGCGTTGCAAAAAACAGTGTTACAAGAAATCCCCATAGCAGACTGTATCCAAGACACACTATTCCAAAAAGATTAAATGCGCGCTCTGAATAATCCCAGAGTGTAATTCCTATCGCTCTATAAGCAAGTCCTGTTAAAAGCTCTGCTATTGTGGACGCGAGCGTTGTTAGTATAAAATAAATAAAAAAACGATGGACGGGAGTTGAGATAAGCCGTTTGCCTAAGCTGTTTCTTTTGAGTGGCTCTCCTATCAGACCGCCTATGTTTTTTGGCGTTCCGAAAAGAACAAAGGACAATATTATGCAAGCTCCGTATATCGGACACACAGGAAGAAAAAGAAGCCCTCGGTCACCACGAGCATTATATATAATAAGTCGTCCCGCTTTTTCAAAGCACCAACCCATAAAGGATATAAGTATTCCGATAAGCGTCAGTCTGCACGCAAATAAAAATTTGTCCATTCCTTTGTCCCGTTGCTCTTTTTGTGACATATATTACCTCCATGAAAACCTTTTCAACTAATAGCATTAATCATGGAGGGCGGTTTTTATACATATATTTTGTTAGAACTTATTTTGGAGGAAGGGGCAAAAATGACAGAAAATAAAGGCATGGACAAAAGTGTATTTATGCGCGGGCGCGGACTTGACGATGCTCAGGTAGCTGAGGCGCGTGAAAAATACGGTAGCAACACGCTTAATGTCAGAAAAAGCAAGAGCTTTTTGAGAAGATTTTTTGAAAATCTAGGCGACCCGGTTATACGAATACTTTTGGTCGCGCTCTGCGTAAATCTTTTCTTTGTGTTTAAAGGCGGAGATATAGCCGAAACGGTAGGTATAGCCATTTCGGTGTTTCTTGCCGCTTTTATATCTGCTCTCTCGGAGAGCGGGGGAGAAAATGCGTTTCGCCGATTGTCACGCGAATGCGCGGACGGTGTGTGCCGTGTAAGGCGAAACGGCAGGATAACGACAGTGCCCATAGACGAGATAGTTGTGGGGGACATAGTGCTTGTAAGCGCGGGAGAAAGGATACCTGCTGACGGATACATAATAAGCGGAGGTGTATCCGTGGATCAATCCGCGATAACCGGGGAGAGCAAGGAAAAAGAAAAAAAGCCCTCGTCGGGGCTTGACCGCTCTCCATCGTCCCCGTCGGCGCTTTTGCGCGGCTGTCCCGTGCTTTCGGGCGAGGGGGTAATGCAGGTGTTTGCTGTTGGGGATAATAGCTTTTTGGGTAAAATATCAATAGAGGTACAGACCGAAACAAGAGAAAGTCCACTCAAACTGAGACTCACCCGACTTGCTCGTCAGATAAGTCGTCTTGGCTATCTTGCGTCTGTTCTTGTATCACTTGCCTTTTTGTTCAATTGCTTTGTAATTGACAGCGGATTTGAATGGCAGCTCGTTCTTTTAAAGCTCAGAGATATACCTTATTTGCTTGAAAAATTACTTCACGCGTTCATGCTCGGATTAACAATAATAGTCGTGGCAGTTCCTGACGGAGCTCCACGACTTGGCTGTTCTATCCTCACATCTTCATTATACCACATTTTTCGACATCTGTCAATATTTTTTGTGAAAATTTTTTCCAAAAATCGCAAAAAAATTCAAAAAACAATTTTTTTCGGGGAGTTTCTCGGGGGTTTTTGGGTAAAAGCTCATTGAAAATCAAGTAAAATTTCTCTTGAAAAAGAGAAAGAGCCACTGAGTTTTCGTGAAAAACACTTTGCTTTATCTTTCGTATTTCCGATATTTCCTCGGAAATACGCTCATGCTTTGAAAATGCTGATATTTCGCCGCGTATCTCTCTCGCGATAAGTATTATATAATAATATATATAATATATAACGCATGCGCGCTCGTGTGTACGCGCTTACGCGCGCTCTCTCGCGCTCGCCGTGCGCTCGGGGGTGGCGGCGGAACGATCTTTTTTTCTGTCTTGGCTGAATTTGTGTGACCGAGTGAAAGACGATAGCGCTCCTGCGCCCTCAAAAACTGTCTGTAAGGCTAAAAAGGGGCAGGGGGTGCTGTCTTACCCTGCCCATATGCGTAAAGATTAAAATACAGCGTTTTTCAAAAGACAATTTTTTCCACCTTTCGACAACACCGAGAGAGACCATTCCCCCCTTCGGGGGGTAAGGGGGGTCTCTCTCTGTCTTGTATATGTCTTGTAAAAGTTTTGTTTTGTTTCTGTATTGTTTCTGTTTTGTTTTGGGTTCAACCGATAGAGCTTTTTTTGTAAGATCCGGGAGCTCTTTCGGCGGTGATTTTATTTGCGTTATAAGTCGATTTATTCGTGCTTTATTTATTACGCTTCGTTGAATGTAACATCAAAGCTTCCGTCCTTGTAAACGACTATCTTTTTGAGCGTTCGTCCCCAAAATGCCTTCTTGCTTTCGGGGGTGAGCGAATTATACATCTGTTCAAAATCTTTGAGCTCTTTTATGTTTATGAACTCCTGCTCGCGTATCTCTTGTCTTTGCTTTGCTTCGTCAAGCTCCGCTTTGAGGGATAGATAATCTCTCTCGTATATCTCCTTTGGAATGAGATCGGAAAGGTACAGATCTTTGAGCTTTTCTATTTTTGCCATTATCTTTGAGGTGTCGGGCGCTCTTTTGGGCACGGACGCCTTTTTCATTTTTATTTCTATATTGTATTTTTTTGCCTCGGAAATAAGGTTTTCGACAAGCCACGCTTCCAGCTTTTGCTGATTTATCTGCTTTTGCATTTCGCATTGGAGCATACTTCTCGCGGAACAGCGGTAATAGATTATAGTCTTTCCCTTAGTGCCGTCCTTTTTCTTGTTTGCGTAGCTGTATGTGCTCATTCTTCTTCCGCATTCTCCGCAGAACATAAGCCCTGTGAAAATATAGACATTCGAGGTCCTTGTCATTGTGCGCTGTCCTCGTGTTTCAAGCAGGGAAGCGGTAAGCTCAAAGGTCTTTTTGTCAATTATCGCGGGACACCAATTTTCAATTCCGTAAGCCTCGCCTATATACCATTTATTGGTGAGCATATGCTTCATGGATTTTGCGTCGATCGTTACGCCGTATTCGGTGAATATGTATCTTGCTGTTTCTTTCATGGAGCGGCAGTCGATATACTTATCGAATGTGGCGCGAGCGATGTTTGCCCGCTGTTCGTCAATAACGGCGCGCTTGTTTTCTATTTTATATCCGAGAGGGGTGCTGCCGGATATAACATGTCCGTCCTTTACCATATTGCTGAAAACGAATTTTATCCTCTCGGAGGTGCGGTCGGACTCGTCCTGCGCTATCGCCAGCTTTATGTTGAGCGCAAGGCGACCATTGGCGCTTGTCGTGTCGTAATCCTCGTCCGTTGCCAGCCACTGTACCTTGTGCTTATCAAGTATTGCCTGAACCTCGTAATAGTCGGATACATTACGGAACCAACGGTCAAGCTTGACAAAAAGGACGACATCTATTTTGCCGTCACGCACATCTTGTATCATTCGCATAAATTCCGGGCGAGCCGTGTATTTCTTTCGCGCGGATATGCCCTCATCGGTATAGTGGTCCACAACGGTGAGGTCGTTCTCCTCGGCGTAACGGGAAAGGCGCTCCTTCTGAGCGTCAAGAGAAACGCCGTGCTGCGCCTGCTCCTCGGTGGAAACGCGGGAGTAAAGCGCCGCCCGTCTTATGCTGTCGTCAAATCGTTTTACCTTCATTCTATTAAATCCTTTGCTCTGATTGCGTAACCGTGGAATGCTCTTTTATGTACTGTGAAAAGAGGGAGTACAGCTTTTGCTCGCATGGGTCCGTCAGAAATTTGTCCTTTGAATAAAGAAGCTGCATACGCCTTGCCCGCTCCTCGGCGACATGACGCTCGACCATGCAATATTTTGCTATATACTCGCATGAGGTAATCCCCATGCCCCAAAGTACGCATGAGGGGCAGAGAATTCTGCGCGCAAACATATCGGCGTACTTTTCGGATACATATTTATCATTTTCCGTTCGCATATTCCAATACTGTGAATATTTTATCTCGTGTTCAAGGTAGTAGTGTCCAAGCTCATGGGCTATGGTATATCGAGAGCACTCTATGGGGGCGAGGTCGTTATAAATTATGCACCATGTGCTTCCGTCATAGAACGACCTGCCGTTTTCTCCTGCTCGGAGCAGTTTTACGCTACTGTTCTTTATTACTTTTATGCCCTCCTCTCTCCTCGCTATTTTGATTATATCAATAGGCAGAGAGCAGAGTTCACTTTTTATGAGGCACTCCCATGAATTGTCCCTTACACACAAATAGTTTTCATAAGGTCTCATTTTCAGTTGGCAATTATTTTATAGCTTTATAGCAGTGTGTCGTCGGTTTCGGGAGCATTCTTTATGTCTTTCCAATCATTCTTGCTCATTTTTACTATTTCGTCCTGCCTTTTGTCAGCGGAGCTTGCCGCCGTGTAAATGCAAACATTGCCGTCTGCTTCAAGTCCGAGCAGACAAAGGACAGCGGGCTGCATTTCGGGGTGCATACGGTAAGCGCTGAGTACTCTGAGCTCTATATCGGTAAGGTCGTTGCGCTTTATCTGGGGCTCGGTATCCGCGTTGTCGGCAAAAAAGTATTCGCGACTTACGCCAAAGTACTGCGCCAGCTTTTCAAGCGTGGTCTTTGAGGGGAGAGTGCCGTTCTTCCATTTAGTTATAGAGCCAGCGGAAATGCCGAGCTCCTTTACTACCGCAGAGGGAGTTTTTTGATTTGCCTTGCAAAGCTCGTAAAGATTGTTCCAAAACATAGTGATATTTCCTTTCTTGCATGTTCTTCCGTAAATTTTATCAGTTTGTTTCACATATGGTGAAATAAATTATATATTTCACTGAAAATGAAAAATACATATTGACATTTCATTGAAAGTGAATTATAATGTTAACACTGTCAAACAAAACAGACATAATTTCACCCAAAAGAATATATTTAACATCATTGTATCACAAAAATTATGCTGTGTCAATAAAAACAATAAAAAAAGGAGGTAGAAAAATGTTAAACGGAAAGCTTGTGAGAACGCTCATGAGAGCCAAGGGATACAGTGGCAGAGAGCTTGCGGCAAGGGTAGGGATAAGCGAGTCCATGATGTCTTATATTCTGCAAGGGCTCAGAGAGCCGAATGTGCAGACGCTGGTCCGAATTGCCAACGAGCTTGGCTGTTCGCTTGACGAAATGATAATAAGATGATAGGACAAGTCGGGGGCTGCATATACTGTAACATCTTATGCTTATCGGGAGGTCGGTAGAATGAAGGGTATGACGGCATCAATAAAGAACGAGCCGAACATGAATTACATAATGAAGGTGCTCTGCGAGCAGCTCTCCCGACAGGAGATAGGCTCGTACGAATATTCGTACAAATTGGAAAGAAAGGAGAATTGTTTAAAAAATGCAGAACAGGCGTAAGCAAGAAAGACAGACACAGCTGACGCTCGAGCTTGGAAGCGGAGTACAGCTCTCAGAGGCTCAGCTTTGCAGTGTCGTGTCGCTTGTGGTGGGGCTTGAATACCGCAAGGAAAGGCACGGCGCGTGGGCGCTTGACCAAGAGCATTCGAGCAAAAAGTATTTAAGGTGGAGGTGCAGCGCCTGCGGACACTGGCAGTCGTCAAGGCGTAACGATAAGAGTGAGCAGATATTTTACATGAATTACTGTCCATTCTGTGGTTCGCAGATGGACAAGCCCGCAAGGGAGAGGGCTGAGCAGATATGATGAGTAAGCTTATATTTATAATTCTCGCCTGCGCGCTGTTTGCCGCTTTGGGAGCGTTAGGTGAGAAAATGCTGCGTCAGGGTAAAGGCGAGGCGGATAATTCCGAGGAGGACGAGCCCGAGAGAAAAAACAGCATACGGGTGCTGATAAAGCCCGCAAGGGAGAGGGCGTATCTTACATGGATAAAAAACACTCAGGAAAGCTTTGAGAGTATTGTGGGCGGTCATATAAAATCGATTACGATAGCAAATGACATGGTAATAGTTTGCAACGACGAGGTCGATGTAAGCGCTTCTCGCTTTAACACGAGAATTTGCGGAGAGCAGTTTTTTGGCGATATAATTATTTGCGGAGCAAGTAATGAGGGCTTTGACAGTATTCCTGTAAGTGATGAAACGGTAAGACGCATATTCTGCTCGTTGTTCGCTGTGGAGAGGTGAGAAATGCTGGAACTTATTGAAAAAAAGTGCGCGTGGTGCGGAAGGGTGTTCTATCCTGCGTACAATCATGCGTTCGTAGAGGGACACAAGGACGGCAGACCGCGGTTTTATTTCTGTAAGTACACCTGTATGCTCCGATACCGCGAGGACAAGGCAAAGCGGCGTAAGTACAGAAAGAGGGACACGGCTGAAAATTAATTGTATTACTTTTATAGTGTATTTATTTTTATTAAGGAGGGGATATTATGACCTTCAAGCATGACGGCTATCATGGTGACGGAAGTATGTGTGTTTATGGATATGACAAAAACGGAGTAAAGGTCGCTATATTCAAGGGTTATCCCAATTTGCGCAGTGATACGGTAACGCTTTATCCGAGGTCGTGTCTTGCGCCGACCAATGAGAAAATCGGAAAGCAGACCGTTTCGCTCCGTGTTCTTAAATAACCGAGGGCGGACAAGCCCTTACCGAAAGTGGAGCTAAGGCTCTTTTTCGGTCTTGTATTGTATCTTATCTTATCGACCGTAGGTTAAAGGAGAATTTAAGTCATGTCAATGTCAATGTCGGGTGTCAGGTCGCTCGAAAAAATGCTTATGCTCGTGGGTGAGCAGATAGAGATAGGTTGCTTTTCGGGAGAGGAGCGCTCGGTGGCGGAGGATATACGCATGATAATTGCGGAGATATATCTTTTGCCGAATAACGCTATGGTGAGGATAGACGGCGCGGATATACCCTGCGGACTTGTGGCGCAGGTGTATTCGCGTCTTGACGGAACGCATGTCAGAGCAGTAACGGAAAGATTTTTGCTTATTGATTACCCAATAAGACACAAAAAAGCATATATTCGAACCGCTCTTTACAACAGAGTGTTTGAGCAGGAGAGCGCAGAAGCAAATGATTTTCGTTCAAGCGTTTAGAAACGGAGAGAATAATGCAAAGAGAACGACAGATAAGGTCGGGGAAGCTGTTAGAGGTGGATTTTTACCCTGTTTTTGAAAACGGTAAAAGGCTTCCCGTAAGAGCTAAGCGCTCCAAGGTGACCTCTGAGGAGCAACAAAGGTATAACCAAAAGACGGCAGTGAGAAAATTCGTTCGACTTATCAACTCAAATTTTGATAACTCGGATATACTTCTGCATGTTACATATTCGCCCGAGAACGCCCCCGCGAGCTTTGACGAGGCAAAGCGTGAGCTTTACAATTACATACGGCGCATAAAGCAGCTTCGCAAAAGGGAACTCGCAAGAATAAGCGAGCTTTGCGGGCGATTTCCCGATGACAAGGAGCTCGTAAAAAAGAGGGACAAGCTAAGCGCGCCTTTTTTGTATTGCAACACGCTCGAGGAGAATGTTTACAAGACTGGAAGATACAAGGGCATGACCTCGTATCATTTCCACTGCTTTATGACAGGAGGGCTCGAACGCGATGTTATGGAGGAGGCTTGGGGGTTAGGTGTTCGTGTGAATGCTGACAGATACCGCCCCGACAGGTTCGGGCCCGAAACGGCGGCGAGGTACTGCTCTAAGGATCCTCGCGGTAAAAAGAGGTTCTGTTCTTCCCGCGGTCTTCGCCGTCCGATAGAAGCAAAGCCGAGGGACGGAAGGATAACGGCGAGGGGCGTTGAGCGTCTTGCGAAAAAGCGATGTGACGACCGAGAATATTGGGAGAACAGATACAAGGGGTATCGTTTTCTTCGTTGCTTTGCAAGATACAACCCCTATAATTGCCACTGGTATGTATCGGTGGTCATGTATCGGGCGGAGAGGGACGAGGACATGCCGCCGTGGGGCGATGTAAATGACGAGCAAATGCTGTGGTAGGAGAAATAATGGGGAAAGGAGAAGGAGCATATGTCTATATCTAAGGACAGCATTTTTATTAAATGCCCTTTTTTTAAGGCGCATGATGCAAGGCGTATCTTTTGCGAGGGCATAGTTAAGGATAGCTCTGTCCACCTTTCTTTTATGAGCGCAGATACCAAACGGCAGTACGAAAAAAAGCACTGTGAGCATGGATATGGCTCATGCCCTATTTATAAAATAAACGAGCGCAAATACGATGAAATGGGTAATGATACCTCTGTTTGAGCAAAAAAGATAACATACAGCTTTTAACGCCCGACTATCATTTGTTGTTTTTCGGGGGTATAGGGCTACCACTTGCTGTTGCTGTTGTTGTATAATTGTTAAAAAAGGGGGGATATGGTGCTTAATTGGGAACAGATCCGTGTAGATTATATTACTAATGAGTCTGCTTCGTACAGAAAACTTGCTAAAAAATACGGTGTTTCTTACACGGCTGTGGGTGACAAGGCGCGCGCAGAGGGCTGGATTAAAGAGCGTGAACACTACCAAACCAAAACACTGTCAAAAACAATTGCGGCCGTAAGTAAAAGGCAAGCCTCTCGCGCTACCAGATTACAAGCCATTACAGACAAGCTTTTGAACAAGATAGAGAGGGCTGTTGATGACCTTGAAATGCGTGAAATCATGACCGATAAAGGCGCTATAAGGCAGATAACAGGCGCATTGAAGGACATTAAGGATATTCAAATGATCAAGTCTGACGCTGACATAAGGGAGCAAGAGGCGCGCATCAGAGGTCTTGAAAAGCAGATAGAGGGCGATGTGGGCGCGCAAATAGATATAGTGTTTGCTGACGGAGCAGAGGAGCTTGCAAGGTGAAGCGGATAAGCTGGAATGTGGGAGCTCCAAACGAAAAACAACGGCAAATGTTTTTGGATACCCACCGATATATAGGATATGGCGGCGCGAGAGGCGGAGGCAAGTCGTGGGCGGTGCGCAAAAAAATGATATTGCTGTGCCTTAAATACAGCGGTATAAAATGCGGAATATACCGCAGGACATATCCCGAGCTGCGAAATAATCATGTCGTTCCTCTGCTTACAGAGCTCAGCGGTTTGGCAAAATACAACGAGAGCAAAAAAACATTTTATTTTCCCAACCGCTCTACGCTTCAACTATGCTTTGCCGACAACCTCAAAGACATAAATCAAAAATTCCAAGGACAGGAATATGATGCCCTGGCGATAGACGAGGCAACGCAGATAAGCGAGGAATGGTTCTCGATAATTAAAGCTACCATAAGAGGAGTAAATGATTTTCCAAAGCGTGTGTATATAACCTGCAATCCCGGGGGAATAGGGCATTCGTGGGTGAAAAGGCTTTTTATAGACAAGATATATAAGGACAGCGAAAGGGCGGAGGATTATAGCTTTATTCAGGCTTTGCCCACCGACAACACGGCATTAATGAACAGCAATCCCGATTATATCAGAACGCTTGAAGCCTTGCCGCCTCAGCTCAAAAAAGCGTGGTTGGAGGGCTCATGGGACATATTCTTTGGGCAATTCTTTGAGGAGTTTACCAACAATCCCGACCGCTATAAGGATAGATTATGGACGCATGTAATAGAGCCCTTTGAAATACCTCCAAATTGGGAGATATACCGCTCGTTCGACTGGGGCTTTGCCAAGCCCTTTTCTTGCGATTGGTGGGCGATTGACGGCGATGGCAGGGCGTATCTTATATTACAGCTATACGGTTGTAACGGAACGCCTGACGAGGGTGTGAGATGGACGGCGGACAAGGTGTTTTCCGAAATTGCAAGGATAGAGAGGGAGCACCGATGGTTAAAGGGAAAATTTATTCGCGGAGTTGCAGACACTGCCATTTGGGCATCAGACGGCGGAGAGCCGATAATTGAGAGCGCAGAGCGACACGGCGTATTCTTTGAAAAAGCTGACAAGACGAGAATAAGCGGCTGGATGCAGGTGCATTACAGACTTGCCTTTGATGAAGCGGGGCGGCCGATGATGTATTTCTTTAACACTTGCAGACACGCTATAAGGACACTGCCGCTGTTGACATACTCGGATACTATGACCGAGGACCTGAATACTGCGCAAGAGGATCACTTTGCCGATTCGTGCAGGTACTTTTGTATGTCACGACCGATAAAAAGCCGTGATCTGTCAGTGGAATACAAATACAAATTCGATCCGTTAGATCAATTCAAAGATATGGGCAAAAATAAATATACATATTACGGATAACAGGGAGGTACTGATGAATCCATTTAAAACGCTGATAAAGCATGCTCCTTTGCCAGGAAGCAGGACGATACAAAAGGAAGAATCGGAGGATATAAAGGAAAGCGGAACGGTCGTGGACGAAAAACGCATAGGCGAGTGGATAGCTACGCTTCGCAGATACAAGAGCGCAAAAGCAACGATAGAGCAAAAGCTTAAAAGCAACGAGAGATTTTGGAGAATGCGACAGTGGAAGGAGGGAGCGCCCGAGGACAAGAATGGCATTCCCGCGACAGCATGGCTGTTCACCTGCATACAGTCTAAGCTTGCCGATGCGGTGGAGGCATATCCGAGAGCAAATTTCAGACCGCGACAGAGGGACGATGCGGAGGAGGCGAGAATGCTTTCAAGCGTGTGTCCTATAATCGTGGATCAGACAGGATTTAGAAAGACATATAAGAATGTTGCGGAATATACGCTTAAAAACGGAGTGGGCGTATATCACATATGGTGGGACGGCGCAAAGCACAACGGACTTGGAGATATAGCTATATCCGAGCAGAATGTGCTTAATATATTTTGGGAGCCTGGCATAACGGATATTCAAAGATCAACCTATGTTTTTACTGTGGAGGTCGTTGATATAAGTATACTGCGACACAGATACCCCGAGCAAGCTCCTAGGATAAAGAGCAAGGTTATTGATGTGAGCAGGTTTATAACAGACGAAAGGGTGGATACGCACGATAAGGTCGTGGTGGTAGATGTCTATTACAAGGTAAACGGCGCGCTTCATTACGCAAAGATCGCTGACAATGTATTACTGGAATCGACTGAGAACTGCCCCGAGAGATATCCTTACGGGCTTTATAAGCACGGAAAATATCCTTTTGTCGTGCAACAGCTCTATCACATAGAGCAGAGCCTTTACGGAACGGGACTTGTGGATATCGGCGCAGATGCGCAGATACAGATAGACCTTATAAACGAGGCTGTTGTGGAAAACACATTGATGGGAGCAAAACCAAGGTATTTTTCGCAGGTGGGCAACAATTTCAGAGATGAGGATCTGCTCGATTGGAGAAAAGCGATAGTGCCTTGCGCATCAATATCTGACACCGCATTAAAGCCGATAGAGAGTAAATCCTTGCAGGGCAACTACCTTGATTTTTTGAACATGAAAACGCAGGAGCTTAAATTTGTTACCTCAAATCAAGATATAAACAACGGCATGGCGCCCTCGGGTATAACTGCCGCTTCGGCATTGGCGGTGTTGCAGGAGGGAGCGGGACGCTCGTCAAGATTTATCAACAGGACCTTTTATGACGCGTTCTTGGAGGTCATGGAGTTTGTTGTTGAGCTTATGAGAGAATTTTACAACACTCAGAGGTGGTTCAGGGTAGCTTCCGATGAGATGGGCGGAGAGGAGGATTTTGTAAGGTATGATAACACGGCGCTTAAAGGCGCTGTCCAGCTCCTTGAAAATGGGACACAGGCGTACAGAGTTCCCGAGTTTGATATTGAGATAACGGCAGAAAGGGCAAGTCCTTACAAAAAAATGGAGATGAATGAGCTTGCATTGACATTCTTTAAAATGGGCTTTTTTACTCCGCAAATGACCGATCAGGCAATAGCGTGCTTGTCGATAATGGATTTTGACGGCAAAGAGGAGATCATGGACACTATCCGACAAAACGGAGTTCTTGCTGACCGCGTACAGATGCTTCAAGAGCTTGGCATAGCTCTTGCAGCTAAATACAAGGACGCAGAGGCAATGATGGCGTTACAGCAGAGCTTGGGCGGAGGGGCGCAGTCTATACCGAGCGCAGATGTGGATATACATAGCGCCGTTGCCCCCGATAAAGGCGCGGGAGAGATAAAGCAGGTGGAGAGGGCGAGAGCTATGGCAAGGAGCAATATCGAGGTATAGCATGATAGCTGTGACCGTAGAGGGGGAATACGCTCTTGTGGTGGAAGGACACGCGGGACAAGCCCCAAAGGGACAAGATATAGTATGCTCCGCCATGTCTATGCTTATCGGCTCGCTTGCAGAGTTCGTTCTACATAACAGAGCAAGGTGTATAGATGCCGATGTGGAGCTGACGAACGGATATGCAAGAGTAAGAGCAATTCCTCAAAAGGATTTTGAAAAAGAGCTTTCGGGAGCGTTTTGCATGGCGACATTGGGTATGGAGATGTTAAAATCACGATACCCCGAATATGTAACGGAAAAAACATAGACAATGGGGCTACCACTTAGCGCTTTGATTATGATATATTAATATCAAGGAAACGCCAACCTAAAATGGCAGATGGAAGCGCCGACCTAAACGGCAGGAAGGAGTGCGCATGGCACTGAAAAAAACATTTGATTTACAGCTCTTTGCAGAGGGCGCGGACGGTGGAGCTCCTGCATCAAGCGGCAGTGGATCAAGCGAGGCAGAGGGAGCAACGGTGGCGAAAAACACAGCCTATCCAAAGAATATTCCCGAGCGCGCAAAAAAATACTATGACATGGCTATCAAGAAAACGCAGAGTGTCGACACTGCAAACGAGGCTGTCATGGCAGAAAAAGCAGCGTCCCCCACCGCAGAGGAAACCGTTACTTACGAGCAGCAGCAAGAGCCACGGCAAAAACTGACATATAAGGAGCTCATTAAGTCTGACGAATACAAGGCAGAGCATGAGAAGTATGTGCAGAGGGTGGTAAAGGACCGTTTGAAATCCCATTATGAGATACTTGGTCTTGTAGCGCAGAAGTATGGTGTTGATGTTAATTCGGAAACATTCAAGGACGATTTGCGCGCAGCACTTGTATCCGATGACAGCGTATATGAAAAATACGCTGAGGAGCATGATGTGTCTATTAACGAAGCCAAGCGCATGGTGGGCATTGAACAGCAATTAAAGCAGGCGACACAGGAGGCGGCGGAGCGCAAGGAGCAAGAGGAGTACGCTCGTACGATAGACGCTTTGCGGAGCGTTGCCAAGGGCACAAAATCAGAGTATCCCGAGTTTGATTTGGATACATATATGGCAGACGATCGTTTCAGACGGCTTGTAGTAGCCTTTGGGGGCGACACTACCAAGGCTTATGAGGCCTTGAACCATAGAACGCTCAAACAGAGAGCGGTCATGGAAGCGGAAACGAGAGCGCAGGCGGCAGTTGCCAACAGTGTAAGAGCGAACAAGACGCGTCCGCTGGAAGGCGGAATTTCCTCGACTAACTCAGCAATAGACAGCACTCCCGATTTTAGATCTATGGATCTTGCGCAGTTGAGGCTGTATGCTGCACAACACAAAATCAAAAGATAGTCAAGGGGAGAATATTCTCCCCTAAAAAGGAGAATTTATGAAAACAGCAACAAAAAACTTTGATATTCAGCTTTTCGCATTTGAGGCGCCGTCAACTATGACCAAGACGACCACCTCAGGTATATCTTCCACCATAAAGGAGTTTTACGACACCGCGCTTCTCGAAAACGCAAGAGAAGCTTCCGTGTTCGGACAATTCGGTAAGACGCAGACCATGAGCAACGGTCTTTCGGCAGAGTGGCGCAGATTTAAGACCTTTGCGCCCGCTACTACTCCTCTTACCGAGGGAGTAGCGCCTTCGGGCTCTACGCTTGGTATAGAGGCTATACACGCAAATCTCTCTCAGCACGGAGATTTCGTTGCCGTAAGCGATCAGCTTGAATATGCCGCGATAGATGACATAATCTTTGGCGCTACTGAGGAAATGGGAGCGGCAGGCGGAGCAACCGAGGATATACTTACTCGTAACGCGTTGCTCGGAGGAACTAATGTAGCGTATTGCGCAAACAGCTCGGGAAATGTACCGACAAGCAGAGGCGACCTTGACGGAACTTCTCGCTTGACGCCTGAATATGTAAACAAGGCGGCGACACTTCTCAAAAAGATGAAAGCGCCCCGCATAAACGGATACTATGTCGCTATCATTCACCCATCTGTGGCGGAGGATCTGAGAAACAGCGAGGAGTGGAAGGAATTCCACAAGTACAACGCTGTAAATCCCATATTCAAGGGTGAGATAGGAGAGCTTCATGGCGTTAAGTTTGTAGAGAGCAACGATGCAAAGATATATAAGAGCGGCGCAAACGCGGTGTACGCAACGCTGTTCTTTGGAGCAGATGCATGGGGAACGCTTGACCCCGAGGGAATGGGCATGGAAATGATAATCAAGGACAAGTCAGAGATAGGCGGTCCTCTCAATCAGTACTCCACTATCGGATACAAATTCATGCACGGAGCGGCAATACTTTATCAGGAAAGACTTGTAAGAGTTGAATCCAACTCGTCATACAGCGCCACAGACGAGGCAAACTAATTTTATCGGAGGAAATTCATGGCTACAACAAGCGGTGAAAAGACAAGAAAGATAACACTTCCGCTTCTTGAAGGGAGAAACGCTGTTCAGGAAGCATTCGTATGTGTCAATTTTAAGCCCTATCAGATACAGAGAGGCGTGGAGGTAGAGATACCCGAAAGCGTATATAATGTTTTGATGGAATCCGAGAGAGCTAAAAACGAGGCGATACTTGAGCGACAGAAAAAGGCGCTCAGAAGTCCCGAAAACTCGGAGCGCGTGAATTAAAACAAGGGGAGGGGCGTAGTCCCCTCCCGATTTTTTATAGGAGGAAAGCATGACAATACTTGAAGCCATAAGCAAAGCAGACGAATTCAGAAACAACAGAATAGAAGCGGCGGTAAAGATAGCGATGCTCTCGGAGCTGGACGGGCGGATATACGCCGAGGTAATAGAGGGAACGAACGCCTTTGAGGGATATAATGAAAGTACGCCAATGGACACGGAGCTTATCGTGCCGTATCCTTACGATGCCTTATATATAAGCTATTTGGAGTCGGAGATTTGCAGAATAAGCGGAGAAATGTCCAAATACGCTATCGCACGGAGCATATTTGCCGAAAAGTATGAATCGTTTAAGGCGTGGTATATCCGCTCCCACGAATACAACAAGCCAAACATAAAAATTCCTGTAAGGAGGTATTGAGCATGATATTGCCTGAGCTTCCCATACCAAACCAGACCAAGGAGATAATACAGACCTTTGGCGGATATAATCACAATATAAGAATAGCGGACAATGAATTTTTTAACATGAGGAATTTATCTGTTATCGGATATCCGACATTAAGTCCAAGGCAAAAGAGAGGGATAGTAAAGAGCCTTCCCGACTGTAATGGATTACTCTCAAAGGACAAGTTGGCGTATATAAGCGGCAATAAGCTTTACTATGGAGAACAAGAGTTCGCGCTCAACGAAGGCATAACAGAGGAGCGTCAGATAGTTTCAATGGGCGCTTATATCCTTGTGTTTCCTGACGAATATTATGTAAACACAAAGGATACGACCGATCATGGAAGCATAAGCGGAGGGTATTACGAGTTAAATACAGAGAACGAGGATCTTTCGTTTTATTTATCAACGGTTGAGGGAAACGAGGTTCACCCCCTTTACATAACGAAAAAAGGTTCTGCGTCACAGAGCGACGAGGTTGCCGTATGGGAGCTTTTGCAAAGCTTAAAAAACAATCGCAAAATATCCACGACAGATAACTGTTATGTTGCAATAAGGAGTGACGGTAACTCGCCTATCGAGGTAACGCTTCCGTTTGACAATACGAATGGCTCGAACAAGTCGAATTATGTATATATACAAGACCAATCGGTAGCCCAGATAAAGGAAAAAAATATGCAAGGGACAGTTTTTACGCCACTGAAAAGCGGTATAACAACGGTCGAGGTAGGACTTGGCTCGGGAAGCGCGACATATTCACGGTATTATTACATAATCGTAAAGGACACGGCAGATCCCACCGATGGAGAATATTGGCTTCAAACGGACGGAGATAGCGAGGTCGGTCAGCTCTATGTAGCATCAGGCGGAAGATGGGAGGCAATAAAAAGCTGTATAAAGGCAAAAAGCGGAATGCCTTTTGCTAAGGAGGCGTTTGCAAGGCTGAAACAACAAAAAACTTGCAGACTGAGGATTTCAAGCGACAAAGAGGCTTTGCAATATATAACAAAGAAATATTCGGAATTGAATGCCTTTGATCCTATAAGCTGTGGGGAAGACTATTTCTTGCTTGAAGGAAGCTTAAATAATTGCTCGTTTGTTGCAATGCCAAGCAACACCAAAATAGAACTAAGCTTAGATCTTCCCGAAATGGATTTTGTTATGGAAAGCGGAAACCGCTTGTGGGGCTGTAAATACGGGCTGAACAAGGAGGGGGATTTTTTGAACGAGATATATGCCTCCGAGCTTGGGAATTTCTTTTCGTGGTATTCATTCAAGGGCATATCCACCGATAGCTACGCGGCATCGGTAGGTACGGACGGAGTGTTTACCGGCGCGGTGAATTACAAAGGTAAGCCGATATTCTTTAAAGAGAATTGCACGCATTCCATATACGGCTCGTATCCCTCCAATTTTCAAATAAGCACCGAAGCGGGTATTGGCTTGGAGGAAGGCTCGGCAAGGAGCTTGTGTATTGTCAACAACGCATTGTACTATAAGGCAACGGACGGTGTGTACAGATACGATGGCGCATCGTATGATAAGCTCTCATTTGCTCTCGGAGATGTTTCTTACAGCAATGCATCAGGGGGGAGCATTGACAATAAGTATTATATAGCAATGACGAGCGAGGAGGGAAAAAGAGAGCTGTTCGTATATGATATATCCAAGGGCTTGTGGCACAAGGAGGACGAAGTACAAGCATATTACTTTGCCCGTCACAAAAACGACCTTTACTTTTACGACAACAGCTCTAAGTATTTGTATACGGTAAAGGCGTCAGAGGGAGAAGCGGAGAGCGATCCTATCACATGGGAAGCGGAAACAGGGCCTATCGGCTACAACACGATAGATGCAAAATATCTTGACAAGATACAGCTCCGAATATCTCTGCCTGTCGGAAGCGCTGTCAGATTTTTTATAGAATATGACACGGACGGATATTTTGAGTATTTTGGAAATATCACGGGAAAATCAAGTCAGGCGTTCACTCTGCCGTTGTTTCCGCGCAGATGCGATCATTTCAGACTGAGACTCAACGGAGAGGGCGAGTGTAAGATATTCAGCCTTATAAAGGTCATAGAGGACGGAGGCGAGCTGTAATGAGCATACCGTTTACGGCAAGCATAAATCCCAAGGGGAAAAACACCGACGAGGTACAGCGCGACTTGATAAGGCAGTTGCAGATACAGAACAGAGAACTGAAAATTATCATTGAGGATCTGTACAAGCAAATAAACAAAATCGGAGAGGGCTGAAAGGCGATTTTTGACGTTTTACCCCTTATTTTACCCCTTATAGAATTTTACCGGATTGTTTTTAACCCCCGAAAAAAGGGTAAATTTTGACCGATTTTCGGGCGGTGATTTTGACAGCAAAAAAGAGAGGCTTTTTGACCTCTCTTTTTTGCCTTTCCGAACGTATTCGTACAGAGGGCTTACGCTTTCATTTTCTCGTAGTAATTTTGCAAACGGTCTGCGCTGTCCTTTTTCATCTTTTCGGACACGTGAGCGTAAACGTTAAGAGTGAACGCGGCTGTGGCGTGACCGAGCGCTTCCTGTACGGTTTTCGGATTGTCCCCTTCTTGCAAAGCTGTGACGGCGTATGTGTGGCGCAGATCGTGAAATCTGAAATCGGGACATCCTATTTTTGTGCACACTCTTTTGAAATATGTGTGGAGCATATTCTCGTTGATGTATTTTCCGTCAGCACGCGTGAATACGAGATTCCAATCGTTTTTCCACCCCAAGCCTACCGCCAAGTGGTTTTTAAATTGCTCTTGGCGAACTCTTTGCAAAATATCCATGACGAACGGCGCAGGCGTAAGCGTTCGTGATTTGTTGCTTTTTGGTGTTGAAATATACGGTTGCTCTCCGCGTTGCAAAGTGGTTTGTAATTGTTGCTTGACCGTAACAGTTCCGTTCTTGAAATCAACCGCGTCCCACGGCAGTCCCAGCACCTCGCCTCTGCGCATTCCTGTGAATAGAGTGACCAAGAATATGTCTTTGTACGGAGACGGAAGCGGCTCATCCTCAACGGCTTGCAGAAAGTTGCGAAGTTCTTCTTCCGTGAGCGGGTGCATTTCTTTTTTTTCTTTTGCGGGGAGCTTGCAAGCGCTTGACGGATTTACGCTTATGTATTTTAACTCTACTGCTTGTTCAAGGGAATAGTGGAGTGTTGCGTGACAGTGTCGTGTTGTTGTCGCTGATAACCTTTTATTGAGCTGATTGTAAAAGGCTTGTATGTGCGTCGGGGTGAGCGCTTGAAGCTTGATATAGCCTAACTGTGGCTTTATGTAGCGCTCTATATATGCTTTTTGATTTACGTAAGTACTGCGCTTCACGGTCTGCTTGTAGTATTCCTCTAACCAGATGTCCACCCACTGCCCGACGGTCAGCCTGCTCGGCTCAACGAACGTTCCCTCGTCTCCCGACTTCTGCGCTTGCCTCATTTGCTTCAAGACTTCCTTTTGCGTGTCGGCGTAAAAGGAACGTCGCTTGCCGGCTATCGTACAGCGAGCTTCCCACCGACCGTCCTCACGTTGGCGGACGGAACCGCCGCCCTTTGCATTTCTCTTGTCCTGATGAATAGTGTCTGCCATTTCTTAAATCTCCTTTTCTGTTTGTGTGTTGAATGTTTTGTCGAGCTTGTCCATAAACCACTTTTCGTAGTATTCGCCTCTCTCACGCTCCGCATCGGCGCGCTCGGACGTGCGCTCGTTCGCGTCCTGTATAGCCCATAGGCGTATCGTTACGTAGTGATCGTCGTATTTGTACCCCTTGCTTTTGAGCTTCGCGGAGAAGTTTTCGATAAGAGTGTCGGCTTTGTCCCCAAACTGCTTTTTCAGATCCTCATGCTCCGCTTCGGTCAGATAGACGTTCTTAAATTCTCCGTATGCCTTTTTATCGGGAGAGGGCGTTCTCGCGCGTGTACGCGCATTTATACTCTCTCCCTCGTAGAGGGAAGAGTGTAAATAGTTATCTGTATTCTGTTTACCGTTATCTGTATTCTGTTTACCGTTATCTGTATTCTGTATTCCGTATTCTGTAGCTGACTTTTGCTGTGGCTCTGTTTCCTCTTGCTGTGCTTTGCTGTTTTTTGCCGTAGCAAAACCGCCTTGCTGTCCTGCTCTGCGCCGAAGCTCCGAAATCTCCTCACCACGTTTGATTTGGTGGAACATTATGGAGACCACGACCCGGAGCGTACCGTCCACGTTATCGATAGGGTTACTCCCGTGACGGTGGTAATCTGATATAGCCTTGACTACCTTCCATGCGTCTGCGCCGTCGAGCTGGTCAAGGTCGTCTATCCAATCGTAGAACAGATAAAATGCTTTTTCGTTGTCCTTCATACCGCCGCTGCGCTTGCCTCCGCTTCAAGCCATTTGCAAAGACTATCGACGGGTATCACTATGCGTCGCTCCGATACTCGGACGGCGGGGAAGCCCCTGCGCTTTATAAGCTCGTAAGCTACGGGTTTGGATACTCCAAGTACTTTTGCGAGTTCTGCAACGTCAAGCACGAGCTTGTCGGTTTGGGTAAGTATTGCTGTTGTCATTTGTTTATCCTCTCTTTCGTGTTTTTGATTTTGTGTGACAGCTCCTCGGCTGTCGTTGCGGTATTTACTGCCTCTGCCGTTTCCCTCAAGCGGACGGTGAATGCGAGAACGTAAGCAATCAGAGTCCTCATTCAGTGCCTCTTTCCGGCTTTTCCATCTGCGCCCCGCAGAATGGGCAGTAGTTCATGTAGAAGATCTTATCGGACATTCCGCCCTTGGTTGCGGACTGCCAGTGTTCGCACTCTGAACAGATCCATCTGACGAATTTTTTGCTCTCGAAGCTCTCATCGGGAAGCCACACGCCGTGGCGCTCTTTTCTGTATTCCTCAGCTGCGAGTGTGTAAGCGAGTTTTTTTGCCCGGCTTTTGCTCAGCTCGGGTGCCTCAAGCAAAAATTCCGTAAGCTCTTTGGTGCGCTCTCGTAGTCTTTTATCGGTTATCATGCTTCATTCCTCCGTGATTTTTGGATTAAGTATTGCCTGGGCGAAAATATCCGCCTGGCGTTCGACGTGCCGACCGTGTCTGATACGCTGAAGCTCAAGGTATCGCTCAAAGCGTTCGTGCTCCTCTCTGTGCTTTAGGAAGTAGTGCCCCAGCTCATGAGCCACGGTAAACCGCTTTTGAGAGTGCGTTCTCGTATCGTCGTATACGATTATGCTCTTATCGTTATGGCAAAATATCCTGCCGTACTCTGTTGGGCATAGCAATCGCACGTCGCTGTTTTTGTATACTTTTATGCCCTCGCCCCGGGCGAGTTCCAGAACGTCGAACGGTACCGTATCGATACCGTGCTCGCGCAGGACCGAGAGTGCATATTCGGGTATATCTTTGTTTCTCACGATGTGCCCCTCAATGCGTCATGTAGTAACGGTACGCCTCTGTCGCGGTCATATCGTCCCACGCCCATTTAAGGGCGCAGGTGAGCTTGTCAATGGTTGCTCTGTCTATCTGATCGTCGGGGTATTGCTCGTTCCATTCGTTCACTGCTCTCATGATATATCCCAACATTACGCAGTTCTGCGTTCCGTCCCAATTCTGTATTTCCATGCCGTCTCCCCCTTACGCTATCGAGAAGCGACGTGTGGTCGTCGTCTTTGTGTACTGCTCTGCCAGCTTGGGCATAGCTTTCTTGAATGCCGTTGTGTCAAAGCGTGAGCCGTTGACGGTAGTCCATCTTACTTTGAACACGTCCACGTTAAGCTCTTCCGTGTTGCGCGCGGTCATTTCCGCCTTGATAGTGTCTTCGAGCGCGGCGATCTCTGCTGCGATCTGCTCTGCAAATGCTTTAAGCTCTTTAAGCTCTCTTACTGTGTTTGTCATTTCGTTTGTACTCATGTCGGTACTCCTTTTCCATAAAAAATTTTGTTTTTGATTTTCTTTTCCTGCGGAGCTTCGGGGTGAGTGGCGTTAAACATCTATGCCCCCGGCAATCTCACTCTCTCTTATCCACTCTCACTCTTACCTTGCTTTCTTGTTTTCGGCTTTCGCCTACTTCCGTCTGCCTTGCCGTGTTTCCGCAAAATTTACTCTTGACAAATCCGCCTTTTCGTGGTACAATGTAGGAGCGAGAGAGGAAAGGCGAACGTCGAAACCTCTCTGCTCCGATTGAACTGGTCGCTCGGTGCTGTGGTAAGTGAGCCGAGCGACCTTGTTTTTTACTTGCTTGCTATGTAGTCAAGCAGTTCGACGATTTGGCTGTCAGACCAACCGACGTGGTGGAGATACTCGATAAGCTTCTTCAGCGTGCTGTCGCTCATCATCTCGGCATCAGTCCTTTCGTTTACGTTTTCGTGTATGTTCGCCTTATTCATTCCCTTGTCCCCCCTTTCGTTCGTTTGTTCGTGATAACGCTCGATTACACTCGTTTGTTTATCACACCTCTATTATAGCATATCGTACCCGATATGTCAAGAGACTTTTTGGAAAATATCGGGTACAATATTTCACAAACATTTTTGAAAATTTTTGTGCAATTTGTATATTGTCCCCGATATGTGGTTTGTGGTATAATATTTTCGATAGAGAGGGGGGATATTATGCCAGCATCAAAAGCAAACCAAAAAGCGGTCGCAAAATACATGAAAGCAAACTATGACGATATTAAGGTCAGAGCCCCAAAGGGAAAGCGAGACCTGATACAAGCTCATGCAAAGTTACAGAATGAAAGTACAAATGCGTTTATCAACCGCGCGATAGACGAGACTATCGAGAGGGACAATGTAAAAGAAAAGGGAGAGGGCTGACAGCTCTCTCCGTTTTTGGTTGGCGAGTAAAAGGTGTTTTAATGCCCCTCACGCGCGCGAGGATTGCGTGTACGCGCGTTAAATAGGTAGGGTGGACTACTACACTCTCGCGCATACGCAGGACAGAGGGGTTTTTGAGGGTATCGTGTGCGTACGTGCGTATATGGGTGTGTGTACATCCGTAACGAGAGGGCGAAAGAGGGCACACCGGGAACGTTCGGAACGTGAGCTGCGCCATCGATACCGATTTATGCCCGGCATATGGCGACCGTCGCGCCGATGGAATGTGAGGTAACTTTCCGAGAGATCTTCGAGAGATCTTTTTTGCGTTCAATATCTCGGTACGGAGATGGAAAAGTGAACCCCGAAAAGCACGTCGCGATCGAGAGGGATTTTTGCCCCGAAAAATACCCCGAAAAAGAGGGCAAAAAAGGGTGAAAAACGGGCGTGATTTTTTACCCCCGATTTCTACCCCTTATTTTACCCCTTACAGAATTGCATTAGATTGATTTTAACGCCTTTTCGGCGGTTTTTGAAAATCGAAACGCTTTATTTGGATTGAAAAGATTGCCTTAAATTGGTCTTGATTGAACGTGGGAATTGAAAGTAAGATATTCAGCCTTATAAAGGTCATAGAGGACGGAGGCGAGCTGTAATGAGCATACCCTTTACCGCAGAAATCAATCCAAAAGGAATAACAGCCGATGAGGTTCAGAGAGATTTGATACGACAGCTTAGAACGCAGAACAAGGAGCTTGCAGTAATTATAAAGGATCTATATGAGCAGATAGAAAAGATAAAGGGAGGGTAATGGTGCGCCATTACCCTCCCTTTTGTATGCTCGATGGGGCTACCATGAGCGTGTTTTTTTGTGGTATTATATAGTAAAACACAAAAGAAAGGGGCTTGAATATGGGCTACAAATATCTGCGCGGACAAAGCTATCAAAGCAGAAACAAGGACAAAATAGAAAAACTGACAAAGGAATATACGGATAGGAAATTTAATTACGATCCCGACACTGATGCGGCTTATCAGGAGTATGCAAGAATGATGAAGGAAAGCGGTCAAAGAGCTATGGAGGATACAGTGGGAAAGGCATCATCTCTTACGGGTGGATATGCCAACTCGTATGCGAGCACGGTTGGACAGCAGACTTATAACGATTACATGAAGGAGGCGGCTGCCGCGCATGTCGATTATTATGATAGAGCGCTTGCTCGTTTTACGCAAGAGGGAAGCGTATTGCAGGATAGGATAAATAGTCTTAAAGCGCAGGAGAGCAGTGACAGAGCGGCGTGGGAGGAGGATTATCTTGCGGATCTTGAAAAAATGACGATTACAAACGATATTGATGGCCTTGCTTCAATACATGGCGTGACAACAGATGAGTATCAAAGATATCTTGACAATGAAGCAAAGAGATCGCTTGTCGCTCCTACACAAGAGATTATTGACAAAGCGGTGTCAGAGTATATGAGAAAAGGATATTTTGAAAAGGAGGTCGCAGACGAAAGCGAGCTTATTGAGAATATAATCGAGAAATATGTTCAAATGGGATATGATCCCGATGCCCTTACAACGATGCTTGTCGAGGCAAGGAGCGCATACGAATATGTTAAGGATCGAGATTGGACAAAAGTTTCGGGCAAAGGAAAAAGCGCGCGCTTCCAAGACCAATTCGGAAACTTGTTCTTTTATGACGAGCTGGAAAATTGGACTAAATCTCAAAGCGGAGAGGAAGAGTGGAATATACTCAAAAATAAGCTCAAAGGTATCAAAAAAGGCTCCCAGGAGGATTAAAAAATGGATAAGGAAACTGCAAAAAGACTTTCTCGGCGTTCAACAGAGCAAGCGCTTGCCAAAAGAGCTCAAAAGGCGGCAAGGCTGGAACAAGCAAAGCTTGAAAAGCAAATAAATGAGTGGGAGCTGAACGAAGCCGAAAAAAAACGCTTGGAAGGCTACGACATAAATGCAGCAGAGGCAGAGCTTACAAGGATTACCAACAGCCCCGATTATTGGGCGAACATAATAGGGGAGAATACGGCGTTTGATCAAGCTGAGGCGTTGCGCTCGGATATAGATAAGGCAAAGAAAATACAGGAAAGAGCAAAGGTTTATGACACGGCGTATAACGCCAAGAATGAGTTGCTCAACACCCGAATTGTTGACAACAAGACAAGGATAGAAGAAAATTCAATAATCGACAATATCATAAAGAATACCGATAAAGCGTCCCTTGACAGCTATGTTATTCATAACGGAGCGCTTCCCGAAAGCATTGATGCGGATCTTGAAGATATCCGTCAGGAAATAATGAACGAAATGTTTTCCAAAAAGGCTTATGAATATGGCAAGGAATTTCCTGTTATCGGAACGGTTGCCAGCGTTGCTTCAAACTTAATGGGCGGCGCTTTGGCGTATAGCACGATTTCAAAAGACGGCAGAAAATTAAAGGTGAAGAGAAATACTTTATCCGATATTGCAAGTAATCTTCGGGCGGGAGCTTCCTCTGACATGAGCGATACGGGAGAGTTCCTTTACAATACGGCAGTATCTATGACAGAGTCGGTGCTTGCCGCCCTTATGTCGGGTAGCGGAGGAATGACCTTGCTCGGAATGTCCGCAGGAACGCAGACGGCAAACGATGTTCTGTCAAGAGGGGGCACAAGCGAGCAAGCGTTAGTGGGCGGAATTGCCGCAGGAGTTTTTGAGGCTTTTTTTGAAAAGTTTTCTATTGGCGCGTTAAAGTCAATGCAGCTTGACGAAATTACAACCTCGTGGAAGGGCTTTATGAAAAATTTGGGCAAGCAAACGCTTACAAATGCTACCGAGGAGGGCGCGACCGAGATAGCTAATACCGTGTTTGATACAATCGCCCTCGGAGATATATCAAATTGGTCGCTTATGATAAACGAATATGTAAATCAGGGCATGACTTTGGAGCAAGCAAGAAAAAAGGCGGCGAGCGCGTTTGGTATGCAGACGATTGAGGCTATGGCGTCAGGCGCAATCATGGGCTCTGCGTTCGGTCTTGGCGGAGCTGCTGTCGGAGGAATTAAAAGAGCTAAGAACGGCAAAGCCATTATAAACGAAAGCACAAAAGCAACGCTTGATGATTTGATAGCGGCAGGAGAGGAAATATTCGTTGGCGACGAATACAAGAAAGAGCGCGAGCTTTTAAATGCTATAAAGAAAAATAAGAGCAAGAACGATCTTGCTCAAAGGAACAGAGTTGCAAAGCTTGACGAGATAATAACAAAAATCGCGCAGGAGAAAGCAAAAAAAGCTCCTTCATGGGAGGGGCAAAAAAAGAATATTGTAAACGATGCGCTTGATGATTTGTCGGGAACTCTGCGTACGGCGCGCTCAGAGGCTAAAAACGCAAGGATAGGCAAGGACATAACCTATACCGATATGCCGCGTATAGTTGATTTTAAGGGAAGCAGTGGCGATGCTGTAATTATAATGCGCTCAAACGGCACGGTGGCAAAGCTTTCCGATATGTCATTTGAGGACGGCTCGCTGCTTGAAGCATACTTTCTTGCTACAAAAACAGGCTCGGTGGAGAACGCGAACAGGTTTATCGAGCAATACAGATTGTTTAACAAAGGAATATCCATTGAGCCTTTTTGGTTAGCGTGGATGGGCGTGCAGAACTACGGACAGACAGTAAATTCCGAGAATGCTCTTGACAACGCCCTCAAACGCTATAAAAAATATGGCGTTCCCGAAACGGCATTAATGGCGGCTTTTCTGTCGGGCAGAAATTTACGCAAGAGCGCATCGGAAAGCGCGAAAGCGGCGCAACGAAAATATGAAAAGGCGTGGAAAGAAGCAGGTGGCAAGCTGAGGGACGCAAGGTTTGACGATAGCGCCATAAATGTCAGCAGTCTTACCGAGGACCAAAAGGAATATTTGTGCTTCTTAAAAGCATTTTCACGAGTGTTGGGCGCAAATATTGAGGTGTTTGCTTCCGAAAAAGGAAGCAGACGAGAAAACGGCTCTTACAGTCGAACTACGAACACCTTGCGTATTGATATTAATGCAGGTATTTCAAATGAAGCAAATTATGAGGCGACAAGGAGCTGTATTATAAATACGCTTTCTCATGAAACGGTGCACAATATGCGAGAGGTAGCGCCCGAGGAGTATGAGGCGCTGAGAGATTTTGTAGTAGAGCTTTTGCAGGAGGACGAGCATTACGATTTTGACAAAGCAATAGAAACGGAAATTGAAAGAGCGGCGCAAAATAAAAAAGGCCTCACAAGAGAGGACGCCGTTGAGGAAATAGTGGCGCGTGCATGTGAGAACTGTCTTGGCTCATCGGAAACGCTGAAAGACCTTTTGACAGCGCTTTACATTGAGGATAAAAGGGCGGATAACAGCTTTGTAAGAGCTGTGCGAGCGTTTTTGACAAGGCTTAAAAGGTTCTTTGAAAACATATCAAAGCAGAGGGCAAAGACGCAAGAGGCAGATATAATCGCTGGAAAGGGAAAAAATATAATCTCTGAAATACAAAAGCGCTTTGATACGGCTCTCCTTGCTATGCGTAAGGGTAATACCGAGAGAAACGGAATAACAAATAAAGATGCCGCGCCGAGTGTAGGGGCTGATGCCGACAAGCAGAATAGTGATGTCAAATATCAAATGCGCGAAGAAAATTCAAAGGATACTCTTTACATTTACAAGGAAAAGGAGTATAATGATTTTGGTTGGGCGGAAGCCAATGGCTTTTTGAGTGCGGGGGAGAACGCTGACTACCTGGCAAAATTTGCAATGCTGAAAGCTCGGAAGGTGAGCTTCCCAAAGACCAAACGCAGCGAGTATATGATAGCGGTCAGCGACATTTACGATTACGAATCGGAGGGCGTTGAAAATGTTATCGTTTATGCCAAGGGGACTATCGAGCACCCAATTGTTACAAAGGTCATTAGGATAGAGATATTTGAGGAAACAGAAAAACTTGACAAGAAAAGGAGAGAGTTTTATGATATTGGACGGAGAGGCTTACAGCCGAAGATTGGAGAGCTTTGCAGATTCTACTATGGAGCTGACGGAAGATCTTATGGCGTATACAAAAGAGATAGCCTTCAAAATGCTGGATCTGACGGCGGACGACAGTCTGACGGAGGAGCAGTTGGTGGAAAAGCTGCTCGAGCTGAAGGAATTGGCAGATCAGGCGGAGATATAATATATTATCACGATGTTGATGATGTAAAAATAAATTCCGAAAGTTCCTTTGACATTACCGCAAATGAGGTTGAGACGATACGGAGCATAGGC
>JAGCJD010000175.1 GCA_017648425.1 Clostridia bacterium
AATCGCAGGACATCAAATCGGCATTCGTTCCGTATCGTTAGCTTTTAAGGATATGGCATGAATGCCGAATTTTAATGAGGTAAAAATGAAACTTTTAAAAGGCATTAAGCGTTCTCTGTGCTCCTTGAACGCATTTGAAAAAGCCCTTTGGATATCGTCAACAATAATAGTGTTACTGACATTTCTTTGGGGTAGCGATAGGGATTATATAGTCCTCTGCGCAACGCTCGTGGGCGTGAGCGCGCTTATATTCACAGCAAAGGGTAATGTCCTCGGACAAGCTCTGGTAATAATCTTTTCACTGCTGTACGCAATAGTATCCTTCAAACAGGCGTATTACGGCGAAATGATATCCTACATATTTATGTCAGGCGGAATTGCAACCATGTCGCTCATCTCGTGGATAAAGCATCCCTTTTCAGACGGCACGGTAAAGGTAGGACACCCGTCCGCAAAAGTGCTCTCTCTTGTAGGAGTGCTAACTATTGTCGTGACCGTGGCATTCTACTTTATTCTTGATGTGCTTGGAACAGCAAGTCTGCTGTTCAGCACCGTATCTATAACAACAAGCTTTTTGGCATCATCTCTTGTACTGCTCAGAAGCCCGTATTACGCCATTGCATACACCCTCAATGATATAATCCTTATCGTGCTTTGGTCAATAGCGTCCGCAAACGATCCGTCCGCAATTCCCATGATAGTGTGCTTCTTGGTGTTCCTTGTAAATGATATATACGGATTTATAAGCTGGATAAAGAGAGAAAAATCGCAAAAGGAAGCGCTCAAAGAACCGCGCAGCTCATAATTTTTTGGCAAATCATTGACAACACGGTAACCGTGTGCTATAATTATAATGTATGTAAATTTTTAAGTCATTTTCAGGAAAGGAATAAAAACATAAATGCAGGAAAAATTTGACACCAAATACTCCTTTGTCGATAATGAAAAGGAAATAATATCGTTTTGGAAAGAAAACGACTGCTTTAAAAAACTCAAAGAAAAGAATAAAAATGGTCGTAAATATCGTTTTATTGACGGACCTATAACGGCGAACAACCCCATGGGAATACACCATGTTTGGGGAAGAACGCTTAAGGATACCTATATAAAATACCACGCAATGCAGGGCTGTGATACTCACTATCGCAACGGCTTTGACTCTCAGGGTCTTTGGGTTGAGGTCGAGGTAGAAAAGGAGCTTGGATTTAAGACCAAGCACGACATTGAGGAATACGGTCTTGATAAGTTTACAGACAAGTGCATTGAGCGTGTAAAGAAATTCTCAGGCGTTATCACCGAGCAGTCCATAAGACTTGGTCAGTGGATGGATTGGGACAACTCCTACTATACTTATACAGACGAAAACATCACAGGAATTTGGGCGTTCCTCAAAAAATGTGACGAGGGCGGCTGGATCAAAGAGGTCTATAAGCCCATGCCCTGGTGTTCACGCTGCGGAACATCTCTTTCCGAGCATGAAATGACAGGCTCTTACCGCGAGATAGAGCACGAAGCAGTGTTCTTCAAACTTCCCATAATCGGAACTAACGACTATATCCTCGTGTGGACGACCACACCTTGGACGCTTTCCGCGAATGTAGCTCTCGCAGTAAATGCCGAAATGAAGTATGTAAGACTTCATGTTGAGGGCGAGGCTCATAACTATGTTACCTCACTCAACTACTTCAAGCAAAAGTTTGAGGGCAAGGACGGCGTAACTCTCCTTGATACTCTTACAGGAGCTGACCTTGCAGGTCTTGAATATGAAACCTGCTTCCCCGAAATGGATGAGCAAAAGTTCCCCCACAAGATAGTTCTTTGGGACGAGGTAGATGAGGCAGAGGGGTGCGGAGTAGTTCATATAGCTCCAGGTTGTGGCGCAGAGGACTTTGCGCTCGGCGAAAGCATAGGACTTCCCAAAATAATTCCGATAGATGAATACGGCATTTTCTATGAGGGCTTTGGCTTCCTTTCAGGCGTTGACGCGCAGGAAAGCAGACAACTCGTATTCGAGGAACTCAAAAACAGAGGCAAGCTTTTCTATACTCACAAATATAAGCACAGCTACCCCGTTTGTTGGAGATGTAAGCACGAGATACTCTTCCGCCTTGTAAAGGAATGGGCTATCGCCGTTGACGAGCTTCGTCCGCGCCTTATCGCAAACGCAAACAAGGTTCGCTGGGAGCCGCCTTATCAGGGCAAGAGAATGCTTGACTGGCTTGAAAACATGTCCGATTGGAACATTTCCCGTAAGCGTTTCTACGGACTTCCCCTTCCCTTCTATCTCTGTCCCGATTGCGGCAAGCTCACCGTAGTTGGCTCGAAGGACGAGCTTTACGAGCTTGCCGTTGACAAGTCTAAGGTAGATGCGATACCGCATCTCCACCGTCCTTGGATAGACGACGTTAAGATAGAGTGCCCCGAGTGTCACGCGGCGGTTGAGAGAATAACGCAGGTCGGAGACGTATGGCTTGACGCAGGTATAGTTCC
>JAGCJD010000176.1 GCA_017648425.1 Clostridia bacterium
AAAAATAGAACATTGCGTCATCGGTAACATAAGTGTATCCGCCCTCGCTTTCGGGACTTGAATGCTCCCAAAATTCACTGAGAACGGCATTTGAATTTACCGCTCTGCCCTCCTCGACCGTATCGAAATGAAGTTCAAGGTGAACACCCGAGGGCGAGAACATACTCACATCGTGTCTGTCCCGCTTTTCTCCGCTGTATTCAAGGTCATTTTTAAGAGCCTCGATTGCCGCATCAAGCTCCTCGGGCTTTACAAGAACATCAATATCCGCGCTTGTGCGCATCCACCCCTCAGGGTAAAAATTGCGCATTACCGCGCCTTTAAGCGGAATATGGGATATCTTATGCTCCGAGAGTGTTCGGCATATCTCGCCAAGCTCATAGACAATGCTCTCGTGCCTGTAAACGGCAACGAGCTGTTGCTTTTGAAATTTATTTGCAAGTTCAGCGCTTCCAAGCGAAACACCCTGCCCATAAAGCTCACTTGCAACGATGTGTACCATATCATGTGAGCGGGAAAGCAAATAAAGCGCCTTTCCCTCTTCCTCTGTAAGCTCCGACACGGCAACCCGTGGCATTCCGAGGACCTGCGTCCTCACCGAGCTCATCATTATACTCGTTATCTTATTCATATCTTCAAACCGTTTCTCCGAATGTATCGGGGCGATTGGGATCAAACTGCTCGTTTGCCCACATGACCGTAACAAGGTCCTCCGTATCAGAAAGATTTATTATATTATGCGTGTATCCCGGAAGCATATGCACAGCCTGTATCTGCTCTCCGCTCACCTCAAAGCGAAGCACCTCGTCACTGCCTATTCTTCTCTGTTCAATAAGCGCCTTGCCCGAAACGACAATAAACAGCTCCCACTTTGAGTTGTGCCAATGCTGTCCCTTGGTTATGGACGGCTTTGAAATATTCACGCTTATCTGTCCGCATCTTTCTGTCTTTAAAAGCTCGGTGAACGAGCCTCTCGCGTCAGTATTCATTTTAAGCGAAAACGCGACCTTTTCCTTTGGAAGATAGGAAAGATATGTGCTGTAAAGCTTTTTTGCAAATCCGCCGTTATCCGCCTCAGGCATATTGAGCGTAAGCGGTTGCGACTTGAACGCATCAAGCAGGTCAACTATCTCGCCGAGCGTGGCTCTGTGCGAGGTGGGAACGGCGCAAAAGCTACCGTTCTCGCAATATACTGCCTGCAAGCCGTCAAACTCGCATCTGTGCTCCATTCCGCAAAGCGCGTCAAGCATCTCCTCAACGAGGTCGTCTATATACACAAGCTCAAGCTCCACCGCTCTGTCGCTTACAGTCAGCGGCAGGTCGTTTGCTGTGTTGTGGCAAAAGGTAGCGACTGCGCTGTTGTAATTCGGTCTTGACCATTTTCCGAAAAGATTGGGAAAACGATATACAAGAGCCTTTGTTCCCGTACGCCTTTCATACTCAAAAAACAGCTCCTCGCCAGCTCTCTTGCTTCTACCATAATCCGTATCGTATCTGCCTATGCAGGTCGCCTGAATTGACGAGGACAGCATAACAGGGCAGGTGTTGCCGTACGCCTCCAGCTTTTCAAGCAATGTGCTCGCAAAGCCGAAATTTCCGCTCATGAATTCCTCGTTGCTCTTGGGGCGGTTTACGCCTGCAAGGTTGAATACAAAGTCGGCTATTTTGCAATATTCGTCAAGCAACGCCTTGTCCGTATCTACATCAAAGCAGTATATCTCGTCAATTTTAAGCTCGGGGCGCGTACGGTTCTTATTCTCTTTTATGTTTTCAAGGTTTGCCACAAGATTTTTGCCGACAAATCCGTTTGAACCTGTAACGAGAATGTTCATCAGAATTTTCTCCAGACCATTTTATTTACTACACCCGTGTAGGATTGGATTATCTTTACGACCTTAGTCGAAACATTTTGCTCAACATAATCGGGCACGGGAATTCCAAGGTCGCCAAGCTCGTTCATTCTGACAGCCGTATCGAGCGACTGCAAAAGTCCCGCCTCGTCTATGCCCGAAAGCACGAAGCACGCCTTGTCAAGCGCCTCGGGGCGCTCCGTTGATGTGCGTATGCACACCGCCGGGAACGGCTTGCCTATTGAAGTAAAGAACGAGCTTTCCTCAGGCAGAGTTCCGCTGTCGGAAACGACCGCGAACGCGTTCATCTGCAAGCAGTTGTAATCGTGGAAGCCGAGCGGCTCGTGGCGTATCACCCTGCTGTCAAGCTCAAATCCGCTCTTGTCAAGTCGGTTGCGGCTTCTGGGATGGCACGAATAAAGTATGGGCATATCGTACTTCTGCGCCATCTTGTTTATCGCTCCGAACAGGCTCTTAAAATTCTCCTCTGTATCTATGTTTTCCTCTCTGTGCGCGGAAAGAAGTATATATTTTCCCTTTTGAAGTCCAAGTCTTGCGTGAACATCGCTCGCCTCTATCTCTGCAAGGTTGTTTGCAAGTACCTCTGCCATTGGCGAGCCCGTGACGAATGTGCGCTCCTTAGGCAATCCGCAGTCGGCAAGGTAGCGTCTTGCGTGCTCCGAATACGCCATGTTGACATCGGAAATTATGTCAACTATGCGGCGGTTGGTTTCCTCAGGCAGACACTCGTCCTTGCATCTGTTACCCGCTTCCATGTGGAATATCGGTATGTGAAGTCGCTTTGCTCCGATAACTGAAAGGCAGGAGTTGGTATCTCCAAGCACAAGCACTGCGTCAGGCTTTATCTCTGCCATAAGCTTATAAGAGCTCGCTATTATGTTACCGCAGGTCTCTCCAAGATCTGCTCCCACAGCATCAAGATACACCTCGGGATCTTCAAGCTTTAAGTCCTTGAAAAATACTCCGTTGAGGTTGTAGTCATAGTTCTGCCCCGTGTGGGCAAGTATCGTGTCAAAATATACACGACATTTGCTTATTACAGCCGAAAGCCTTATTATCTCGGGACGCGTGCCGACAATTATGAGCAGCTTGAGCCTTCCGTCATTCTTGAATTTTACACTTGAAAAATCTTTCATATCCTATCCTTCCCCCATACCTTTTTTGAAAAAAAGGTATGCCAAAAAACTTAAAACATTGGTTTGCTTATACCTTTTTG
>JAGCJD010000177.1 GCA_017648425.1 Clostridia bacterium
AAAGCAGGCATGAATATTTTGGCAGTAGATGACGAGCATTATGCGCTTGAGCTTTTAAAGCGAGCACTTATCGAGGTGGCAGGCGGATCGACAATATACACCTGCAACAACGCAAAGGGTGCGTTGGAGTTAGCCTCGGAAATCAAAATAGATGTTGCCTTCCTTGATATACATATGCCCGAAATAAGCGGAGTTGAGCTTGCTCGGGAGTTAAAGCGGCTGAACCCCAAGGTGAATATAGTGTTTGCGACAGGATTTTCCGAATATATGAAGCAAGGCATTGATATGCGCATGAGCGGATATATAATGAAGCCCATCACGCCCGAGGCGGTAAGAACAGAGCTTGAAAATCTGCGAAATCCGATAGAGTGGAGCAACGAAAAGCGCATAAAGATACTTACATTTGGAAACTTTGATGTTTTTGTTGACGGCTCTCCGCTGAAATTTGAAAGAAAGCAGTCCAAGGAGATACTTGCATATCTCGTGGATAAGCGCGGTACATCGGCAACCTACCCCGAGCTTGCCGCAATGCTGTGGGAGGACGACGAGTACGACCGAACCAAGCAAAAGAACCTTCAGGTATATATCGCGAGCCTTGTAAAGACCTTGCATTCCGTTAATGTAACAGACCTGATATTAAAGAACCGACAAGGGATACATTTAAACACCCGTATAGTTGATTGCGACTATTACCGTTTCCTTGAGGGTGATACAAGAGCCATCAATTCATTTACGGGACAGTATTTAAGTGCTTATTCGTGGGCTGAATTTACCGTTGGATATTTGGAAAATCAGCTTCAAAAAATCAAATAATACACAAAATATCGACACTCACGCAATTTTTTTGCCGGGTGTCGAATTTTTTTAAAAAAAATTATTTTTTTGTAGTCGTGCTGTAGTCATGGGGTGATAAAATGTTGCATACAAGGCTCAAACTGTCGAGTTTTGGCTGAAAATGAGCGGTTAGGGAACGCTCAAAACAAAATTATTTTTCTTAAAAGGAGAAAACATCATGAAGAAAAGAAGAACACTAATCATTTCTCTGCTGCTCGTTGCAGCACTTGCACTTGGTATAGGTTACGCAGGCTTTACATCTCAGCTTTCAATCGGAGGTGAAGCTATCCTTAACGGCGTAAGCGAATCCGAGGTAGTTATTACAAGCATTGTTGTTGCCGAAACCTCCGACAATGTAGATTACATCACCGCAAACGCAAACTGCGGCACCGCAGGAACTAAGTCTGCAACCGTTGATGTTTCCGGATTCAAGGAAGTTGACGAGTATGCTATCCTCACAGTTACCGTATCCAACCCCCACCCCTTCACGGTTAACACCACAACTCCCGCTCTCGTTGTAGACGCGGCAACCAACAAGGTTGGAGCAACCAACGATGTTTATTTTGAGATCGAAAAGTACGGCACAGAGCTCCCCGCTACTATTGCTGCGGACGGCACTGCAACCTTCCAGATCAAGGTTACGGCAAAGACCATCGACCCCAACGCGCACACCACTAACTTTACCGTTACCTTCAGCGCAAGCTCCAGAGATAACACATAAGTACTTTTTCGCATAACGAATAAATACCTGACGGAAAGGAGGGCGGCGAATGAACAAAGACAAAAGAATATTATACATCACATCTCTTGTATCACTTGCTTCCCTCCTTCCGATATTTTTCGTAGGAGCAGGATATGGCAGGCTGATCACCGCGGGCTTGCTGATACTTATGGCAGCAGCGTCTTGCATACTTATCAGAAAAAGAACATCTGTATCCATTAACAAAAAAGAAGTTCTTTTAATGGTCACCTTGGTAGCGATCATATATGTTGTCCTAAAGGAAATGAGCGGGGTGTATTTTAAGTTTTACAAAAATCCCTATTTTGTAAGCACTGAAATATTCCTCAAATACATCATACCCTCGGTGGCAATAATCATATCCTCGGAGATCGTGCGAAGCGTTCTTTTACAGCAAAAGAACCGCGCTGTCAGCGCTATTGCATATATCATATGCGTGCTGTCAGAGGTCTTGATGTTCGCGGATCTTTCCTATGTAACAAACTTTAACAGAGTCATGGATATTGTCGGGCTTACATTGTTCCCGGCAATAAGCGCAAATGTTTATTACCATTTCATATCAAAGCGATATGGAATGATCT
>JAGCJD010000178.1 GCA_017648425.1 Clostridia bacterium
AGTCCCTCAGTGGGCGTACTGCGCAGAAGTCTGCCGTACCGCTGTCCGTTAGTGTTTCATACGAGCGTTCTATAACGAATGTATCAAGCACGGAATATACGGTAAACGCCGTAAGCACTATTGAATAGGCGATAACCCATAAATGTTTTTTCAAAACCTCAACCTCAATCCTTTTTTCTTTTTTTAAATATAATAAAGCGTTGTGTGCTCCAACTTAAGATTTACTATTGACAATATATGTTCGTTTTGTTATAATGTAAGAAAGCCGTCAAAATGTGTGGGAGAGTGTTTTAATATGAAAATAACCGAGCTTGTAAAAAAAAATAAAGAAGCGATTTTGTATATATTCTTCGGCGGATTGACGACGCTTGTAAATATTGTCGCATATTCCGTCCTTTATTATGAGGCGCAGATCTCAAACAGTTTAAGTAACATTATAGCCTGGGTGATTTCTGTGGTGTTTGCTTATATCACCAACAAGCTGTTCGTTTTTGAAAATAGAAGCTTTCGTCTACCGATGCTTTTAGTTGAGATTGGCTCGTTCTTTGCTTGCAGAATCCTTACAGGACTTCTTGATCTTGGGGTAATGTATCTTTGTGTTGACATTCTTAATTTCCACGCGCTGGTTATGAAAGTTTTATCTAATATAATTGTCATAATTCTTAATTATATTGCAAGTAAATTTTTTATCTTTAAGAAAAAATCGGAGGCGGAAAATGATTGATTTCTGTAAAAAATCCGTAGCATATTTATATTCGATTTTTATAGCGCTTGTGCTGGTAGATGTTCTGATAATTCAGCAGTTTATAAACCAGTTGTGCAAAAAGAATTTCGCTTTGCCGAATATTGTTCTTCTGATTATAGGCGCGATATTCATAGGAGCGATGTCTTATCTGGTAATAAGGTATTATAAGAGCTTTGGCCCAAGGCTCAATGCTCTCATAAGCCGACCTGTAATTGGTATTGTTTCGATAGTTCTTTTCTTTGTTCAGTTGTACATTCTTAAAAATATTTATTTCCTTACAGGGTGGGATGCAGAGGTTATTTTTTCTTCAGCAAAGGAGCTGTTGAACGGTAATGATGTTGCAGAGTGGTATTACTCAGCGTATCCAAACAATTTGTTTTTAACCTATGTTTTTGCATTTATTCTAAAAATAAATTCCACACTTGGTATCTACCCCGAAAACGGTGGCATTTTCGCAATAATAGCCGTTCAGTGCGCGCTTGCATTCCTTACGGCATATCTAGTTTATTCGGTGTGTGTCAATATTACTGAAAGTCGTATAGCGGGTCTTGCGGCATATGTTTTGTATGTTGCGTTTATAGGCTTTTCCCCTTGGCTTGTAATACCGTACTCCGATTCTATGGGACTTGTTTTTCCGCTTCTTACGGTAAGGCTTTATCAGCTTGCGAGAGCTTCATCGAACAGGATAAGAGAGCTGATACTATACGGAGTGATAGGACTAATTGCTTTTATTGGATTTAAGATAAAGCCTCAGATTGCTATAATCTTTATTGCGATAGTGCTTTGGGATATGGTAAGACTTGTTCACACTCTGATAAAGGACAGAAAAAAGCTCGTTGAGCGTGTGGTAAGCCTTGCGGTATGCTTTGCGGTGTTTATAAGCACAGCCGTAGGAGTTTCAGCGCTGCTGAAGAGTTCGTCCGACAAGCTTGATCCTGAGGCGGAGATAGGAGTAGCTCACTTCGCTATGATGGGTTTAAATGATGAATACGACGGTATATACAACTCTGGTGATGTTGATTTTTCACAATCATACGAAACGAGGACGGAACGCTCTGAGGCGAATATAAGAGTTGTGAAAGAAAGACTGTCTGAGCTCGGATTTTTCGGCACGATACGGCACATTGCCGAAAAAAGTCTTGTTAATTTTGGCGATGGTACATTTGCATGGGTAGCTGAGGGTAGTTTTTTTAAGGTTGTTTTGCCAATGCCAAATGACTCCATGTCGGGATTTTTACGCAGCTTTTATTACACAGAGGGCAACGCATACGATTTCTATATTACATTTATGCAATTTATCTGGATAGGCGTTCTTGCACTTAGTCTCGTAGCAGGATTTTACGCTTTGAGGAATAAGGGTGAGAGCGGAATTACAGTATGCGTTCTTATGACAGGACTTATAGGTCTTATACTGTTTGAGACTATTTTTGAGGCGAGAGCGAGATATTTATTCACCTACGCTCCGATATTCGTAATATGCGCAACAGTAGGACTTTTTAGTGTTTTAAAATTTATAAAAGGAAAAAAAGTGGAAGGGGTAAAGACAAATGACACCGATTCTTTATATAGTGATACCATGTTATAACGAGCAACAGGTGCTTCCGGAAACCGCACCCATGTTTTTATCAAAGCTTACTGAGCTTATAGATTCTGGTGAAATAAGCAATGATAGCCGCGTTATGTTCGTAAATGATGGAAGCCGTGATAATACATGGGAGATAATTTCTGCGCTTTCCAAAGAGAATGAGCATTATGTGGGGCTTTCTTTAAGTCGTAACAGAGGGCATCAGAATGCGCTTCTTTGCGGACTTATGGAGGCTAAGGATATGTGCGATATAACCGTTAGCATAGACTGTGATGGTCAGGACGATATCAACGCCATAAATGAGATGGTAAAGGAATATAAGGGCGGCTGCGATATCGTTTACGGAGTAAGAAACTCAAGAAAAAAGGATTCATTCTTCAAGAGAAATACGGCACAGCTGTTTTATAAGCTTCTTTCATGGATGGGCGCAAATGTGGTTTATAATCACGCAGATTATCGCCTTATGTCCTCCAAAGCGCTCAACGAGCTTGCAAAGTTCAAGGAGGTCAATATTTACTTGCGTGGAATGGTACCCCTCATCGGTTTCAAAAGCACCTCGGTTTATTATGAGAGAAACGAAAGAATTGCAGGGGAGAGCCATTATCCGCTCAGCAAAATGCTTAAACTTGCATTTGACGGCATTACCAGTCTTTCGATAAAGCCCATGCACATTATTACCACCGTTGGTATTGTGATTATGTTTTTAAGCCTTGCGGGTATCGTGTGGTCGGTCGTTGCTTATTTCCTGCAACAGAGTGTTGCTGGGTGGGCATCCACGATAGCGCTTATCTGCTTCTTTGGCGGAGCACAGCTTCTGTCCATAGGTATTATAGGTGAATATATAGGCAAGATTTATATGGAAACTAAGAATAGACCTAGATACATCGTTGGTGAACGCACATGGGAAGCTGACGAAAAAAACGCAGATAACTCTACCGAAGTGTCGGGAAACGAAGAATAATAACTACTAAAAGCAAAGACATTTTTGTCGATGGAATAAAGTTAGTACTGCTCTCAAAAAACATGGAGCAACAAATAAATTCAAAAGCCTGACTTGAAATTTCAAGTCAGGCTTTTGAATTTGTGCACATGTTGCTTAACTAATCGCATTACGACTTTCAAGAATAGAAGTGAAGCTCTCGTTGATTATGTTATGATAACTATCGTTTTGAATTTCTACCCGTCCATATAATTTTTTGGATTTTTGCTATCATTTGTCAACAAATGTCGTTCTTTTATTCCGTAAAGTGTTGTTTTGCCTCAATAGTCAAAAATAAGCGTAGGACGAATTGGCTGATTATTTTTAAATGAGCAAATATTTTATTTCCCATCTTAACTTCGAATTTAATAAGTATCTGTATGTAAAAATACAATGATATTTATGATTTATTTCAAGACATCTCTTGATTTTTGCTCATAAAAATGATAAAATAGTTGTGAAAGCATTTTAAAGAGGAACTGATATGATTAAAAACAGAACAACACAATTGATTTTTTATACGATTTATTGTACTCTTGGACTTGTAGGTTGCATATCTGCGCTGGGAATTTTTGATGACATTACCACAATCAGATGGGATTTCTATGTTCACTTTACGAATATCAGTAATTATCTGTGTATTGGTATTATGCTTGTTTCTTTGGTTCAGACCGCAAAAAAGAAAGAGGACAGTTATGTGACATCTCTACCTATGTTGAAGTTTATTGGAATGCTTGGAATTCTTTTGACATTCCTTGTGTTCAACATTATGCTCGCAGGTGCTGAGGGACGCGATCCCCAGGCAAATTGGAGAATTGGAAGCCTTTTATTCCATGTTTTTCTTCCGATTTTGTACATTGCCGATTGGTTCTTGTTCCGTGAGCGCAAAAAGTGTAAGTGGTATTATCCCATTGCTTCAATTGGCTTTCCCGTTGCTTATGTAATATTCTTGCTTATCCAAGCTTTGATTTTGAAGTTCAACACTTCTATTCTAATTCCTACTACTCAAACTCCGCTCATTTATCCTTACTTCTTTGTAAACCTTGATACTCAGGGAGTTGGTGGCGTTCTGATGTGGATCGGTATTCTTTCCGTGGCATTCGTTGCGGTTGGTTTCTTGTTTTTCGGCTTGGACAAAATTGCAAAGAAAAAGAATGAAAAATAACATATTAAAACAACTAACAAAAATATCAAAGGAGAAAATATGATGAAAAAAGATTTGATTTTTGCCCCCATACTTTTGTTGGTAGGAGTTGCATTGTTTTTGCTTCGCTTTACAGGAATGCCGATACATATAGCGGTTTCTATTGTTGGCGCTTTGGTTTTGGCGGTATATACCGTGCTTGCAAAGAAGGAATGGAAGATTTTTGCTCTTGAAATCATTATGAGAGCTTTTTACGGTATTGCATTGATCAGCGGTGTAGTTATGATGAATGTAAAAGGAATTGCCGCCATTTCTATCGTTCACAAGATCAGTGCCGTTTTATTTATGGCGCTTATTATCGTTTTGCTTTCTCATAAGTTGATTGCGAACAAAAAGAATTAAGTGTTGTTGGGTATTATTCCGATAGGCGTTGCGTTGATTGCAACTCCGTATACTTCGGACATTATTCAAAGAGTGAAACAAAGGATAAGTTAGTTAGAAAAATAGAAATTCCGCTTGCTAAAAAGGTTATAGAAAGAGCGGGACTTTACATTGTACAGAAAAAAGATCTTGATCGTTTGGCTGAGGTTGCGGCAGACGCATATCGGGACTACCCGCTGCACAATTGGTTTACTAAGGGAAAGTACGATCCTGTGGCATCTCGTCTTATTATGCAGATTTCATTAAGAACAATGACGGAGGATGCAGTCATATACGCCGACAGTGAAGAGATAAATGGCTTTGCTGTTTGGTTGCCGTTTGGTTTTACAGGAAGTAAAACAATGCCGTTTTTAATGAATGGCGGATTGAAATTGATCTTTCATAAGGAAGTGAATGTCGGGCTCTATCGTCATTATGGCTTTGATTTGATGAAGGAAGAATTGATTCCGAAAACGCCGGTAACTCATTACTCAATGGTGAGAAAGCCGATGTAATAAACAACTAGCAAATGCTTGACCTTATAGGTTGGTATTAATAGTTGTTACCTATACAAACATTTAAAACAATAATGGGGGCAAATAAAATGAAAAATCAAATGAAAAAGGAAAAGAAAGAATTAATTAAAAAATTCAAAGTAGTAGTTGAGGATTTGTTGGATAATTACGAAGAATATACAGATGAAGAAAAGGCTCAGATTAAAGATATATTCCAAAAAGTTGCGGATCTGAATACAATTTTAGATAAATACGATGTTGATGCAAAAATGGATTGGCAGGAATATTTTACGGCCGTTTCACATTACTTCGACACAGTTTATTATTAATAAGCAGAGCATATTTTAAACTAACGATTTGGTTTTTATATTTATTGGCTTTAAGACGACATTGTAAAAAAGCAAGTTGCTTAAAGCCGATAGTTCTTTATGGACAAGTGGTAATTAACACATGATTTTGAAAACGAGATTACTATGCGTTGTCGTAAAGAAAAACATTGTAAAAAGGAGATGAAACCAATGCCGAAAAAATACAGAAAGTTTGCCGATGATGGCTGGGCTGTTTGGATTGACGGTGACGATACAAGTACGGTCTATATTAATAATTGGCTTAATCCAAAAGGAAAAAGCTATGTGGATTTAGCAATACGCATACGCGGCATTAAAGCAAGTAAATCATTGAATGTGTATGTTCCTTTTGCTATTTCTCGTGAGGAGATAGAAGATGTATCCTTACTTTTCTATGATACAAAAATTTTGCAGGCGATTTTTAGCGCGGCGTGTATTATTGATTATAAGAAGAATGAGCATACCTCAGAGATCGCGTATAATGGAAAGACCGTTGATGTAGTACATATAAGCACGCTGGAATATAAGACTAATTTGTTAGCTGATGGAACATTAATTAATATCAATTTAGATGAGCTGCAATCCTTTTTGGATAATGATGAGGCATATTTTATTTGGCGTATGCCCCATAAGTCGTTGGACGGGATATTCAAGTCTCATGTAAGTATGGGAAATGTGATGGTAAGGCTTCGAAATTTGCTCACAACTCCTGTTGTTTCAGAAAAGTACGCATATTCCATCAGAGTTAATGAGTCAAGGCTTTTGCCTGAAGAAATTACAAGAATCGGTGCTTTCCACCGCCAGAAATTGAAAAAGGCGGTAATCACACTTTCGATTGATGAAAATTACGAGCTGAATGATTCAGGTTGCTACCGTACTCATCGCTTGGAGGAAAATCTTTATAAGGACTATCTTCCCAAGGATTATGAGCGAGAAGATGTTATTACTTATCAGTGGAATCAAAACAGGGAGTATAATTTGCAAGGACAGTTTAATTTCTATTATACTGTTACAAAGGACTCTATCAGTCGCGGAAGTATGCTTTTATATATGACGCTGTTGTTGACTATAGGTTTATTTGGGGATTTTATCGCCAATTTTTTATGGGACTTGATAACAGGCTTACTTAAATAACGAGGTGTTTTAATGAGATTAGCAATACCAATTTTAATAAACTGTATACTTGTGCTGGGTGTATATTTGGCTGACAAATACACTTTTGTAAAGAAATTACCGTATATGACAAAGCAGCTCGTTATCGGTGTTCTTTTTGGTTGTGTGTCGGCTTTTGCATCAAGCTATGGTGTAGAATGGCTTGGCGCGGTTGTAAATGTTAGAGATGCTGCTCCGCTTTCCGCAGGTCTTATTTTCGGCGCGCCGGCAGGTATTATCTCGGGACTTATCGGTGGTCTTTACCGTTGGTTTTCGGTATATTGGGGCGCAGGTACTTATACAAGGCTTGCTTGTAGTATTGCAACAATTCTTGCGGGATTTATGGCGGCAGGGCTACGGAAATTGATGTTTGATAACAAAAAGCCCACTTGGGGATACGGTGTTTGTATTGCAGTAGCCTGTGAGGTCATTCATATGATATTGATCTTTATTACAAACATGGATAATTCCTCACAAGCATTTGAGTTCGTCAAGGGTGCAACTATCCCGATGATAATCGGTAACTCAATCGCGGTTGGCTTTGCTATTATCATTGTTTCTCTGTTAAGCCATGATCGTTTTAAGGCAAAGAAGGGAACTGATAAAATTGCAAATACCTTCCAGCGTTGGCTTTTGGCTTGTATCGTTATTGCATATCTTGTTACAAGCTCCTTTACCTATATTCTTCAAAACGGAATGGTAAATGTAGAAACGCAGAAGGTATTTACTACGGCAATCAATGATGTAGAGGCAACTGTCAAGGGGAAATCAGATGCAGCTCTTCTTAAAATTGCTCAAAATGTCAAAAATGAGTATGAAAGCAACTCTGAGATAACACTCACAGAGCTCAAAGAAAAGTACAATGTTGTTGAGATCAATGTAGTCAATAGTGATAACAAGGTGGAAAAATCAACCGATGTCGGCAATGAAGGCTACGACATGAGCCTTTCTGAGCAATCAAAGGAATTTGTTGATACATTGAAATCGCAGGATCATTTCGTACAAAAATACAGTCCAAGAGGGATTGATGGAACGGTTTGGAGAAAATATGCGGCGATCAAGCTTTCAGATGGTGGATTTATTCAGGTTGGATACGATGCTGAGCAGTTCCACGAGATGCTTGATGAGTTTGTAGTTGATGTTACTAAAAATCGCCATGTTGGTACGAGTGGGTTTGTCGCGGTTTTGGATGAAAACCTTTTGTTGGTGATTGACAATGAATATTCGGCGTTGCATGTTTCTTCAATCGGAATAGATCCTCCTGATGAGATGAAGGAAGGAAAGACGGCAACTTCGCTTTACTATGCGGATATAGTAGATGGCAAGACAGAGCTGAGCGAAAAACACATGTATGTGTTTAAGTTCGTTGAGGGATATTGTATCATAGCGTCAATGCCTGAATCGGAAGCAGTATTTATGAGAGATGCTTCGCTTTATACGAGCATATTTATGCAGGTCATTATTTTCGCAACCTTGTTCGTATTTATCTACATACTCATTAAAAAGGTGATCATAAATAATCTGGAAAAGATAAATGACACTCTCGGAAGGATTACTAAGGGCGATCTGAATGTTATGGTTGATGTGCGTTCAAGTCAGGAATTTTCGTCTTTGTCTGATGATATCAACTCGACAGTTTCCACTCTCAAACGCTATATTGCAGAAGCAGCTGCCCGTATTGATAAGGAGCTCGAATATGCAAAGCAAATTCAGCTCTCGGCACTTCCTACAAACTTCCCTGAGGGTGAGGACTATAACATTTATGCGCAGATGATCGCGGCTAAGGAAGTAGGAGGGGACTTCTACGATTTCTACAAGCTTAACGATACTACGGTAGCTATCCTTGTCGCCGATGTTTCAGGCAAGGGAATTCCCGCGGCTATGTTTATGATGACGGCAAAAACGATAATTAAGGATTTAGCAGAGAGCGGAATGCCTGTAAATGAGATATTTACAAGAGCAAACGAAAAGCTTTGTGAAAACAACGAATCGGGTATGTTTGTTACTGCGTGGATGGGAATTCTGGATCTTACCACAGGAAAGATGCAGTTTGCCAACGCAGGACATAATCCTCCATTGATCAAGAGAGCAAGTGGCGACTTTGAATATTTAAAGACTCGCGCGGGCTTTGTTCTTGCCGGTATGGAAGGTGTGAGATACCGCGCAGGTGAGCTTTCACTCTTGCCCGGGGACAGATTGTTCCTTTATACCGATGGCGTACCGGAAGCAACCAACATCGATAATAAGCTCTACGGTGAGGATAGACTTCTTTCCTTTATGAATAAAAATGCTACCGTAGATGCAGTTACACTTTTACCGGCATTAAAATCCAATATCGATGAATTTGTTGGTGAAGCTCCTCAGTTCGATGATATTACGATGCTATTGTTCGATTATAAAACGAAAGAGGGCGGTGCGAATATGACATATCAAACATTTCCTGCAAAGGTCGAAGCGTTATCAGATGCTCTCGGATTTGTAGATCTTACTCTTGAAAGCTATGGGTGTCCTATGAAAGTTCAAACGGCAATTTGCGTTGCTATTGAAGAGGTTTTTGTCAATGTTGCGCATTATGCCTACGGTGATGGAGAGGGAGATGTGGTGCTTGGCATTGGCTTTGACGAAGAAAGCCGCGATATTACCTTCCGTATGACCGATAAGGGTAGTCCTTTCGATCCGTTGAAGAAGCCCGATCCTGACATCACGCTATCGGCAGAGGAGCGTGAGATTGGTGGACTTGGAATATTTATTACCAAGAAAACAATGGACACAGTAACATATGCCTACGAAAATGGCGAAAACATTTTGACTATGGTTAAAAAAATTTAAAGGAGATATACGCAGATGACTATCGAAATCAAAAGAAACGCAGAGGAATTTACAATAAAACTTGTAGGAAGACTTGATACAACTACGGCACCTGCTCTGGATAAAACTATCAATGAGGATATAGCAGATGCAAAAAAGCTTGTTCTTGATATAAAAGAGCTCGAATATATTTCAAGCGCAGGTCTTCGTGTTCTTCTTGGGGCGCAAAAAAAGATGCAGAAGATTGGCTCTATGAAAGTTATAAATGTTCGTGAAGAGGTTATGGAAGTATTTGAAATGACCGGATTTGCGGATATATTGGTGATCGAATAATGGAACTTGTAAGCGAGGCTATCTTATTTGCAGTAAAAGCTCATGACGGAATGCGTCGCAAGAAAAGTGAAGCTCCGTACATTTTGCATCCTATGGAAGCGGCTGTGATCGTTGGCACGATGTCACATGACCAAAATCTGATTGCCGCCGCTGCTCTGCACGATGTTGTAGAGGACGCGGGTGTAACAATAGAAGAGGTTGAAGCAAGGTTTGGAAAGCGTGTCAGAGAATTGGTAGAATCCGAAACTGAGAATAAGCGCGCAGATCTGTCCCCCTCCGCGACATGGCGTATTCGCAAGGAGGAATCTCTTGCTGTTTTGAAAAACACTGACGATATAGGGGTGCTTATGGTGTGGCTTGGGGATAAGCTTGCCAATATGCGTTCCATCTATCGTGATTGGAAGATTGAAGGAGAGGCCATGTGGCAGAGATTTAATCAAAAGGATGTCAATGAGCAGGCTTGGTACTATGGCTCTATTGTAAAGCTTACCGAGCGTTTGTCTTACACCTCGGCATGGCTTGAATATAAAGCACTTACAGAACTCGTATTTGGAAAAGGAGTATAAAGAAATGAATGTTACATATCGTATAGACAAAGATATACTGTATATTGCTATGGAGGGAAGAATTGATGCTTCAAATGCAACACAAGCAGAAGAAAAGATTTATAGCATTAAAAATGATAATCCCGGCAAGCATACTGTAATTGATGCAGATAACTTGGAGTACATCTCCTCCGCAGGCTTGCGTGTTATTTTAAAGCTCAGAAAAGATGAGCCAAATCTTGCCATTATCAATGTTGCCCCCGATGTTTACGAGGTTTTTGATATGACTGGATTTACCGATATGGTTACGGTTGAAAAAGCATATCAAAGAATGAGTGTTGAGGGTTGCGAATTTATCGCAAAGGGCGCTAACGGTGCGGTTTACCGCTATGATGACGAAACTATTTTGAAGACTTACTTTGCCAAAGATGCGCTTCCCGAGATCAAGCAGGAGAGAGAAAACGCAAGACGCGCGTTTGTTCTTGGTATCAATACCGCTATCCCTTACGGTATTGTTAGAGTGGGAGACGGATATGGCACGGTTACTGAACTTTTGAATGCCGTAAGCATTACGAAGATGATTAGAAAAAATCCCGAGGATTTGTCCGAGGCTGTTAAGTATTATGTGGATATGCTGAAAAATATTCATTCAACAGAGGTAGAGGACGGAGAGGTTCAGGATATGAAGGAGATCGCACTTGATTGGGCGACCTTTGTATCTGCACACATTCCCGAAGAGCAGGGCAAAAAGCTTATCTCGCTCATTGAGGCAGTTCCAAAGCAGAATACCTTGATGCACGGTGACTATCATACCAACAATATTATGGTGCAGAATGGCGAGCCTCTTTTGATCGATATGGATACACTTTGCATGGGACACCCCGTATTTGAGCTAGGTTCTATGTTCAATGCCTTTATCGGTTATTCCGAGCTTGATCATCAAGTGACTATGGATTTCTTTGGATACACCCATGAAACCTCAGAGAAATTCTGGAATATGGCCCTTAAAATGTATCTTGGTACGGAAGATCAAGAGGTGTGCCGCAGCGTTGCGGAAAAGGCAATGATCATCGGCTATACTCGTATGCTTCGCCGTGCTGTGCGTCGCCCGAATGAAGCGGACAGCCCTGCGAAGATTGCAAGATGCAAAGAGATGCTGGCAGAGTTATTATGCCGCGTAGATACCTTGATTTTTTAATCATGGATAAAATATTATTTTTAAATGCTTGTGTCAGACCATGTTCAAGGACAATGGAACTGGCAGAGACACTTATACAGCGCTTTGATGGTAATGTTGAAGAAGTACGGCTATATGAAACGCCACTTCCGATGTTGGATTGCAAGGGGTTGGAGATAAGGGACAAGGCGATACAAGAAAGCGACTTTTCCTCTCCCGTGTTTGATGTAGCAAGGCAATTTGCCTCGGCAGATGTCATTGTAATTGCAGCTCCTTATTGGGATCTGATGTTTCCCGCGGTGTTGAAGACCTATCTTGAAAACATTACTGTTTGCGACATCACATTCCGTTATTCATCGGAGGGCAGACCTGAGAGTCTGTGTAGGGCGAAGAAGCTGTACTATGTGACTACTGCCGGCGGTTTTATCGGACAAAATGATTTCGGCTTTTCCTATATCAAAGCATTGGCGCAAAACTTTTTTGGAATTGAGGAAATTCACCGTTACGCGGCAGAAGGACTGGATATTTACGGCGCTGATGCAGAACAGATTTTGTGTAAAGCAAAAAAAGAAATTGCTAAGGGCTCACAGTGCTTGTGAGGTCGGCATACAAAACTAAATTCAAGGAGCGCGCATCTTGTAAAAAAATACCGTAAGGTATTCTTAATAAGAACGATCAATAAAACGGTTTTATTTTGATATCGTTCTTGGGTGACTCTATTTTTGAGTTGCTCCATAAATTCTAAAAGGAGAGAAGAAATGAACGAAAAAATTTTCATTGAGAATGGCAGCGAGTACATTCAAAAGCTGATAACTGATGCTGTTGATAATGGTATCCGCAATATTACGGTTACAGGAAATTATATAGTGGATAAAGCTATAAGAATTCCGTCGAACTTTACTGTTATATTGAAGGATTGTCATTTGATGCAGGCAGATGGATGCTTTGATAACGTTTTTGTAAACCAACAGAGCGGTACTGAAAAAGGAAAGACGCTCGCAGGACGCGACGAAAATATCAAAATCATAGGCGAGGGAGATGTCATCATCGACGGTGGCGTATATAACGGTTTGTCAGAAAAAACACAGCGTACAAACGGTATGCCTCCTGTTTGGAAAAATAATCTTATTCTGTTTTCAAATGTTGAAGGCTTTGAGATAAGAAATATCCAATGTCATAATCAAAGATGGTGGGCGATAAATCTACTGTTCTGTTCTGATGGATATATTTCCAATATTGATTTTCGCGCAAATGATATATGGATTGACGAAAACGGAGAGCAACACCACGGACTTGATAGAAGCAAATACGATCCAATTCTCGTGAAGAATGCAGACGGAATTGATCTTCGTCAAGGCTGTCATCATATAACGATTGAGAACATCACGGGCTTTACGGAAGATGATACTATCGCACTTACCGCACTGGATGGCCGTCTTGAAGGTCAGTTTAAGGTTGAGGGGGCGTGCAGTGATATTTGCAATATTGCCATAAAGAATGTGGCAAGTGCATCGTTCTGCACAAATGTAAGACTTCTGAATCAAGGTGAAATCAAGTTGCACGACATAATAATTGAAAACATAACCGATGCTTCTGAAAATAGCCCTTATATGGATAGAGGTTTGTATACGGTCAGAGTTGGAGATGCAGACAGAATGTACGGCACACGTTTTTCTACCGCTGAGGAAACATATAACATAAGTATTAGAAATGTTTATTCCAGAGCGGAAGCTGCAGCGCTTCATTTGGCAGGAGATATAGGAAATCTCTGCTTTGAAAATATAACCTGTGAGTCGGGAACTCCTATGCTTCAGGATTATAGATCAAAAAAAGAGTAATAACTGATTTGAAGTAAATAAAATAAAGCAGAGGGAATTGATTGCAAAAATGCAATTAATGCCCTCTGCTTTTGTTATTGTAGAAATGCGCTTGGTTATATATTGTGTTTGAGTATTATCCGTGTGGTTTTTACATAGAAAATAAAGTTAAAATCTATCCAAATATTTTAGTATTTGCACACATGGCAAGATTGTGATAATTTTTCGCAAGATGTTTGATTGACAGATATAAAAGAGTGCTGTAAACTTAAAGGTACAGTATTGATCTTTAGGAGAAAAATATGAAAAATTATATTGTGTCTAAGGAGCGTTTTGACTCTGATCTATCCAAAAAAATAATTTATCAAATAGTTTTCAAAATGTTTACTGTTGAGGGAACTATTAAGGCTGCTACTGAAAAATTAAAGCACGTGGCGGATATAGGTATTGATATAATATATTTATCTCCCTTTTTTGAGGCAGATGATGATATGGATAGAAGTGCATGGAGCGAAAGGCAAATAAGGTCGGGAATGAATAACCCTAAAAATCCTTACAGAATATCAGATTATTTTAAGATCGATCCCGAATATGGTGATGAATCCGATCTTGAAGAATTTGTAAAAACAGCTCACGGATTAGGCTTGAAGGTTATATTTGACCTTGTATATATGCATTGCGGTCCCGGTAAGTTTGTAAGGGAGCACCCGACATTTGTTCAACGTGATGAAAATGGAAATATTATTTC
>JAGCJD010000179.1 GCA_017648425.1 Clostridia bacterium
ACCGCGATATGGAACCTAGCGATGTAAGAAGTATGTGTTGCCGTTTGCGTCTTGATCTTCTTGAGCTTCGAAAAAAATCCGGTGGATTCTTTGGAAGCGGAGAAAGCACAGGATCTGTCGGTGTTGTTACTATCAACATTCCCAGAATTGCTTATCTCGCAGAAAACGAAGAGGACTTTTACAAGCGTCTTGATCATCAAATGGATATTGCCGCTCGAAGCCTTAAAGTAAAGAGAACGGTTATCACAAGACTTCTTGATGAGGGATTGTATCCTTACACCAAGAGATATCTTGGAACATTTAATAATCACTTCTCTACCATCGGTCTTGTTGGTATGAATGAAGCTTGCCTTAACGCAAATTGGGTAGGAAAGGATCTTACCAATGAGGAAGCTCAGCAGTTTACAAAAGATGTTCTCAATCATATGAGAGAAAGACTTTCCGACTATCAGGAAAAGTACGGAGATCTCTACAACCTTGAAGCTACACCTGCGGAATCCACTTCTTACCGTCTTGCAAAGCACGACATAAAGAGATTCCCCAACATCATTACCGCATCTGAAAACGGAAAAACTCCTTACTACACCAACTCCTCACATCTTCCTGTTGGTTATACGGACGATATATTTGAGGCTCTTGATGTTCAGGACGAGCTCCAAACGCTTTACACCTCAGGAACTGTATTCCATGCATTCCTTGGAGAAAAGCTTCCTTCATGGGAGTCTGCTGCCAACCTTGTTCGCAAGGTCGCAGAAAACTACAAACTTCCCTATTATACCTTGTCACCTACATACTCTGTATGTAAGGCACACGGATATATACCAGGTGAGAAGTTTACATGTCCTCACTGCGGAGAAAAGACAGAAGTATATAGCCGTATAACAGGATACTATCGCCCTGTTCAGAACTGGAATGACGGAAAATCTGAGGAATACAAGAATCGTAAGCTTTACGATATTGCATCATCTGTTAAAAAGTTTGACAGTAAGCCCCGCGGAGCAAAGGCTGAGGAAAGCGTCTGCGCTTGCGCCTCAGGTGACGACAGAATAATTCTCTTTAAAACAGAGACTTGTCCCAACTGCAAAATGGCTGAAAAGTTCCTTGACGGCGCAGGAGTAGCATACGAAAAGGTATATGCAAACAAGGATACGGATATGGCTCGTGAATTTGGCATTATGCAAGCGCCAACACTCGTTGTAATAAAGGATGGCAAGGCTGAAAAAATAGTCAATGTATCAAACATTCGCAAATTTATAGAAACACTTTAAAAGCATAAACTATGCGGGGTGTTGCACCTTGTGCGACACCCCGCAATTTCACAGAGGTAATAAAAATGTATGATATTATAGTTATCGGCGCAGGTCCTGCGGGAATGACTGCCGCGCTTTACGCGTTGCGCGCCGACAAAAAGGTATTGGTAATAGAAAAAGAAACCTTTGGAGGACAGATAACATTTTCACCAAAGGTTGAAAATTATCCGGGCTTTGCACAAATAAGCGGTAATGAGCTTGCAGAAAAAATGCTTGAACAGATTACAGATCACGGAGCAGATATTGAACTCGCTGAGGTCACAGGCATAAAATGCTCTGCGGATCACAAAACAGTTATTACAGATATGGGTGAATTCAGCGGCAAAGCCGTAATAATAGCAACAGGAGCAAAGCACAGACACCTCGGTGTTGAAGGCGAGGAGGAGCTTATTGGCGAGGGAATATCCTTCTGCGCGGTATGTGACGGCGCATTTTATACAGGTGGCAAGGTAGGCGTAGTTGGCGGTGGAAATTCCGCACT
>JAGCJD010000180.1 GCA_017648425.1 Clostridia bacterium
GAATATTTTATAAGTGGCTGTGAGCCCGATAACCCGAGTGTAATGACCAACGTTAAAATTGAGGGCAACCACATGTGGTATGCGTCCAGAGGCTTTTGCGAGCAGAGGCCTGCCGCAGACCGCACATGGGGAGCTCACATAAAGGGTCGTTGCAGCAGAACGGGTAACCGCGCAAAGGATTATCTTATAAAGGACAACATATTCGTTGATGGAAAAGATAGACTTCTTCAAATAACCTCTAATCTTTTCAATCCTGACGGAAGCGACAGTATGCCGACCTTTGAGGGAAATATTTTTGTTGAAGAATACGGCAGAAAGTTTGGTCAGATAGAGCAGTCTGATACACCTGAAAAACAGATTGACGCAGCGCACAACTTTGACGTTCTCGCATACATAAATGAGAGAACATTCGGAAGGTCAAAGGATAACGAAATTTGGTTTTACAAAACTAACTAAAACAAAAATAATTAAGGAGAAAAACTATGAAAAAGAACTTTAAGAAGATAATTTCACTTGTTCTTACAGTACTTATGCTCGTAGGAACCTTTAGTGCAATTATCCCCATGACTGCAAGCGCAGCTGGAGAAACTCAAGAACTTCAGCTCAACGCTGATAACTATATAAACGGATATAACTACCGTTTTATAGTAAAAAACACAGATGGCAAGTATGCAAAGATCGAAGACGGTAAGCTCAAGTTCTTCTTGTCTCAGGGAGATGTATTCTACATTTCCAACCTCACAGTTAAGGACGCTACCTCTTCTTACACCTTTGAGGGTATGGTTTCTGCCAAGGACGATATGTACATTCAGATCGGTAACGGTATTTCCACAACTACTATGATGTACGGTTCAGGCTTTGGCGGATACAACTGGAAGGGTTATGTGTGGAAGTGGAATGACGCTGGCAACAGTGTTTCCAACGACACCTGGACATACAACAGCGCCGCTAATGACACGGATGCTGTAAATAATGGCGGTACTAAATCCGAGGGTATAAGAAAAGACGCTAGATGGGATAAGAACGAGTTCCTTTCTGTAAAGACCACATTTAGTGGAGATAACCTTGTTCCTACAACTTACTTCTACGAGAAGTATGAGAGCCTTAGCGGAGTTGGCAACAGTGACATGTATCTTAAGTGGGCTCATTCCTCTAATGTAGGAACCTGCTCAGGCAAGTCCTTTGGTATAATCGTTAAGGAAACCAATGGTGGTGAGGTTTCTATTGACAAGATCACAGCTACCAACATGAACGAGACCGATTCCTATGTTGAGCACTTTGGAGACGGTGAGACTATTAATCTTCAGCTCAACGCAGATAACTATATAAACGGCTACAACTACCGTTTTATAACAAGCAATACCGAAGGTAAGTATGCAAAGATCGAAGACGGCAAGCTTAAGTTCAAATTGTCTCAGGGCGATGTATTCTATATCTCCAACCTCACAGTTAAGGACGCTACCTCTTCTTACACCTTTGAGGGTATGACATCTTCTAAAAACGATACTTTCTTCCAGATACTTAACGGTGTTTCCACAACTACTCAGATGTATGGTTCAGGATTTGGCTCATACAACTGGAAGGGTTATACATGGAAGTGGAATACCGCTAACAGTATTTCCAACTCCAGCTGGACATACAACACTGCAGCTCATGACACGGATGCTGTAAATAATGGCGGTACTAAATCTCAGGGTTCAAGCAAGGATGCTGCCTGGGCGAGTGGCGAGATACTTTCTATAAGAACTAACTTTAGCGGAGATAACCTTGTTCCTACAACTCACTTCTATGAGAGATATGCAAGCCTTAGCGGATATGGCAATAGTGACATGTATCTTAAGTGGGCTTATTCCTCTAATGTAGGAACTTGCGCAGGCAAGTCCTTTGGTATGACCGTTACCTCCGCCGACGCTGAGGTATCTATTGAGAGAATTACAGCTACCAATATGAACGAGACTGATTCTTATGTTGAGAACTTTAACAAGGTTGCTTCCATTACTAACGCTGAAGTAAACCTCACTCTCGGTGGAGATATCGGCTTTAACTTCAGCTTTAACGCAGCTGCAGGCGTTCCTGCAGGCGCTGAGGTAGTTGTTACCAAGGCAGGCGAGGTAGTTTATACTCAGGCTGTTGTTTCTGGTTACAACGAAGTTACCGCTCCCGTTGCTGCTAAGGAAATGACCGATGAGGTTAACTTCTCTATCGTAAGCGGTGACGAGGTATTTGCTGGACACACCTACACCTACACTGTTGCTGAGTACGCAGAAGAGCTCCTTGCTAACGACGAGTACGCAGAATGGGCAGACCTTATCAACGCAATGCTCACCTACGGTGCAGCAGCACAGGTTTACTTTGATTACAACACTGACGCTCTCGCAGCAGAACTCGGTGAGGTAACTGGTGACTACTCCGATATGGTAGATGCAAGCTACACAGGCGACATTACTGTATACGAGCTCTTTGCTTCTCTTGAACTCGAGTCTGACACAGCTATAAAGGTTTACATCAAGCCCGTTAACGGCGAGGCTCCTGTTGTAACCGTTATGGGTGAGGAGATGGTAGTTGGTGAAAATGGTGACGGATTCTATGTTGTTACCATTGACGATATCGCTGCTGAGGATATCGCTAGCCAGCTCGTTATCATAATCAACGGTGATGTTTCTATAAGCTACTCTGCTCTTAACTATGCATACAAGCTCGCTACAACAAGCGAGAACGCAGATGCTGTTGTTCTTGCAAACGCATTTTCAATTTACGCAAAGGAAGCAGCATTAAAAAACTAACTGAGCCCATATCTTTTGGTGGCATGATCGCAACGGCGTCAACTATTGACGCCTTGCGTCAGGCCTCTAATGATCGTATAAACGAGATTAAAAACACCGCTAACAGAGCTGTTTCGGGTACTGTTTATTATGTATCCAGCAGCACAGGAAACGATAACAATAGTGGCACAAGTCCCGATGCTCCGCTTAAAACACTTTCAAAGGCAAGTGGTAAATCAGGTACAGGTTACACTATATGCCTCAAGCGTGGCGATACATGGAGAGGCGAGAGCTTGACTCCAAAGACTAAAGTTACTATTACCGCTTACGGTGAGGGTCCCAAGCCCGTTCTCATGGCATCGCGTGAGAACGGCGGCGGAGCTACTAACGCTTCCAAGTGGGAAGATATGGGCAACAATATATGGAAATACGAGGGCTCGAACACCTGGGATGATGTAGGTAACATCGTATTTAATGACGGTGCGGATGGCTACGCTACCAAGATTGTTCAGCTTTATGTGTATGCTAAAGGCGGTACCCAGCAGATAACCGACTTTACAAACGCTCCTGCTCAGAAGTACACATTTAACTCGTACACTGACCTTAAAAATGATCTTGACTTCTACCACGACAAGCCCTTTGACGGTGGTAGCGGAACTACAAACTATTTGTATATGTATAGCTCAAAGGGCAACCCCGCGCTTCGCTTTAATTCTATCGAGTTCGCTGAGGACATAAAGCTTGTTGATACTGATGCTGACGGTGTTACTGTTGACAACATCTGCTTTAAGTACACGGGCGGTCACGCGGTTGCGGGAAGCGCTCACAACGCATTGAATACTCAGGTAGAGGATCTTACCGTTGAGAACTGCGAGTTCTATTGGATAGGCGGCTCTATTCACGAGAGAATAAATCAGAGCGATATCGGAGAGTACACCTATGATCCTGACACAGGTTTGAATGATCCTAAATACGATACTCGTTACGGAAACGCTATCGAGATATACGGCGGCTGTGACGGATTTCTCGCAAAGAACAACTACATCTATCAGGTATTTGATGCGGGTATTACCATTCAGCTCACTATGAGTTCGTCAACATCAAAATATGTTACATATGATCAGGAGAACATTGAGTTCTCTGATAATGTTATCGAATACTGCAACTACTCAATAGAGTACTTCTTGACAAAGATCCCGAGCAATAACTCAAGCAAGATCAATAATTTCGTTATCGAGAATAACTACATGTGGAATGCGGGTTACGGATTCTGCGAGACCAGAATGCTCTGGGCAAGAGGCTTTGCGGGTCACATCAAGAGCCAGTTTACCTCTCCTTGTAACAGAGCTGAGGGCTTTGAGATAACAGGCAACAAAATGATGTTTGCTAAGGACTCTTTCTTACAGATAAGAAACAGCTTTGGTACACAGCATATGCCTTATTTCGATAATAACGAGCTTTACGGATATTACGATTTCGAGGGCACTGCCGGAAATGGCGGATACCGCCTCGGAGAGGTTCGCGTCAAGTCCGATGACAAACAGGAATGGACATCCTTCGATAACACGATCGATGCTTACCTTTCAGAAAATATGGGCTCACAGTATGGAGCTAACAATAAGTATTACTATGTATTCTAAGCTTTAACAAAAGCAAAGCCAAACGCTTTATGCGTTTGGCTTTTGATTTCACACCTTTTTTTGAAAAAAAGGTGTGCCACTTACCTTTTTTGGAAAAAAGGTAAGCCAAAAAACTTCAAAAATTGGATTTGATTGTTGTTTTTTATTTGTTCGCTGTACTATTGCCTCCCTCCGAGAGGGAGGTGGCTTGCGAAGCAAGACGGAAGGAGCCTGCGCAATAATA
>JAGCJD010000181.1 GCA_017648425.1 Clostridia bacterium
ACGCTTATGGGAACAGACAGAGGAAATCAGATACTTTGTCAGCTTTCGAGGATACAAAAAAGTATATCTCGGATACCTCGAAGAGTGGCCTTGTCGGCAACTGTTGGCGAGGTGCAATATGCGGCGGAGTGGCTGAGCGCGGGTACTGATAGGGGTACTGCTGTTTCAAAGTTCTCCTCTGAAAAGATACGCTGGCGACTTGGACTGGAGCACTTCTATATTCAGGACCCGAGATTTGAACAGACCGATAAGGCAGATCGAAGCGGCGAGAGGGCTGCCCTTGATGCGGGCTATGAGTACGCTTACGACTGCGTTTCGGATACTAAGGCGCTTGTGTTCTCAAACTCACGCGAGGAAACCGAATATGTCTGCGCGACACTCAGGCAAATTGCCAAAAAAAGAGGAGATGGCGACAGATTTTTGATACACCATGGCAATCTTTCCGCATCACTCAGAGAGGAAGCCGAGCTTAAAATGAGAGATAAAGAGCAAAATGTAGTCACCTGCGCAACGGTGACCATGGAGCTTGGCGTGGATATAGGCAGACTTGAACGCATATTGCAGATAGACGCGCCCAATTCTGTGTCCGCGTTTTTACAAAGGCTTGGTCGATCGGGCAGACGGGGACAGCCACCTGAAATGATGATGGTTTTTAGAGAGGAAGAGCCTCTCCCCAACGCTCCGTTACCTCAGCTTATCCCGTGGGGACTGATACGGGCAATAGCTATCGTTCAGCTATATATCGAGGAAAGATTTATAGAGCCGCCCTCAATAAAAAAGCAGCCGTTCAGCCTGTTGTTCCATCAAACGCTGAGCGTTCTCGCTTCAAGCGGCGAACTGAGCGCCGCAGAGCTTGCGGAAACTGTTTTGAAATTCCCCCCGTTCTCCAAGGTTTCGAGAGAAGATTATAAAACATTACTCGTTTCAATGCTGAATAATGGATTTGTTGAAATGACCGATGAAAAGGGACTTATCGCGGGGCTATCAGCCGAAAGGCTCTTGAACAGCTATAAGTTTTACGCTGTGTTCAAGGATAGCGAGGATTTTACAGTCAGATGCGAGTCCGAGGAGATAGGTACTATAACCACAGCGCCACCGAGGGGCGACCGCTTTGCGCTTGCGGGCAGAGTATGGGAGGTAATTGAAGCCGATGTTCAAAGGAGACTAGTGTATGTCAAGGGCGTTGAGGGTAAAATGGAGATCTCGTGGCCTGGTGACTTTGGTGAGATACACACGAGGATACTTGAAAGAATGTATCGTGTGCTTACCGAGGATAAGGTATATCCATATCTCAAAGAGAATGCCGCGCACAGACTTGATGTTGCAAGAAACATTGTAAAAAATACGGGGATAGATAAACGGCATATAATCCATCTTGGCGGATATACATACTGCATATTCCCGTGGCTTGGCACTAGGTCATTCAGAACATTAAGAAAAATGATAAATGAAATATCACCCTCGCTCGGAATATCGGGGCTTGACTTTGAGGGGTGCTATTACATGACATTTCGTATGGAAAGCGGAGACGAGACTTCGCTTGTAAATATGCTTTACGAGCGCTTCGGAGCGAGAGAATGTAATCCCGAGGATCTTGTGAGCCCAAAGGAATTGCCGACATTTGAAAAATATGACGAATATATTCCCGCAGAGCTTTTGAGAAGAGCATATGCTTCCGACAGACTTAATTCTGCCGAGGCGCAAGGGCGAATTTGCGACATAAACCGTTGTAAAATGCCATAAAATAAAAAAATTCAAAAAATCTCTTGACAAAATAAAAAAAACGGAGTATTATATTTGTAATGCGTTGAAGAGGACGGGAAGCGTATGCAAATTGCAGAGAGCCGTTGTTTGGTGAAAAACGGTATTTGCGGCGTTATCTTAATCACCTCAGAGCTTGCTGTCGAAAGCGCCATGCGCAAGTAGAACGGCACGTACGCCTGCGTTAAAGGTAAGCATATCATTGTGTATGTGTTGAGTGGTCGTTACGACAAAAAGAGTGGTACCGCGTAGGTTTTTTGCCTCCGTCTCTTTGATTAGAGACGGAGGCTTATTTATATTTCAAAAAATGAGAGGTTTGTATGTTGACGCTTGATAAGGTATATCATGCCAGATTTGTTTTAAAGGATGTTATCAGAGAAACATCGCTTATACCGTCCCCGAAAATAAGCAGCACTAATAATGTTTTCTTGAAAACGGAAAATCTGCAAGTAACGGGTTCGTTTAAGGTAAGAGGCGCGGGATTTATGATCTCACAGCTCAGTCGCGAGGAAAAAGAGAGGGGCGTTATTGCTTGCTCTGCGGGAAACCACGCGCAGGGAGTTGCGCTTGCATCTGCAAAATACGGAATAAAATCAATAATATGCTTGCCTGACGGCGCACCTATATCCAAGGTAGAGGCTACAAAGAGCTATGGAGCAGAGGTAGTAATGGTCAAGGGAGTTTATGATGACGCGTATAATCACGCGCTTAAGCTCCGTGATGAAATGGGATATACTTTTGTTCACCCGTTTGACGATGATAATGTAATAGCGGGACAGGGAACGATAGCGCTTGAAATACTAGATGATCTTGACAAGGTCGATGCGGTCGTAGTGCCGATTGGCGGAGGCGGACTTATTTCGGGTATAGCGTATGTTATAAAGCATCTTGCTCCCCATGTAAAGGTATATGGCGTTCAGGCGGCTGGCGCGCCAAGTATGTTTAATTCCATAAAGGACGGCAAGATAGAGAGATTGCCATCTGTATCTACCATAGCGGACGGAATTGCCGTCAAAGAGCCTGGCGCAAATACCTTCAAGCTTTGCTCGCAGTATGTAGATGAAATAGTAACTGTAACAGAGGGAGAAATTTCCTCTGCAATACTCGCTCTCATAGAGCAACACAAGATGATAGCTGAGGGCGCGGGTGCTGTAGCTGTTGCTGCGGCAATGTTTGATAAGCTTCCCATAAAGAACAAGAATGTCGTTTGCGTTGTATCGGGCGGTAACATAGATGTTACTATACTTTCAAGAGTTATTGAGAGAGGACTTTTGACCTCGGGCAGAACCTGTAATCTTTGCATCGAGCTTATGGATAAGCCCGGACAGCTCCAACTTGTTTCAAGCATCATAGCTTCTCTTGGAGGAAATGTAATTTCCGTTCACCATGAGCGCGCGAGCGAAACAATGGATATAAACGGCTGTTATTTAAGAATAGTTCTTGAAACAAGAAATTACGAGCACATAGACAAGATAATGGCTGCCATAAAGCAGGCTGGATTTAGATTAGTTTGACACGAAAGGGAGAAAAATAATGGAAAAGATTTATACGAAAAACGCCCCCGAAGCAATAGGACCTTATTCACAGGCGGTAAAGGTCGGAGGACTTGTGTTTACATCAGGGCAGATAGCAATAAACCCCGCGAGCGGAAATGTTGAGGCAGCTACGATAGAGGAGCAGACCGAGCAGGTGTGCAAGAACCTTTGTGCAGTGCTTGAAGCAGCGGGTACGACAATAGAAAAGGCAGTAAAAACGACCTGCTTCCTTGCAGATATGGGAGATTTTGCCGCATTTAATCAGATATACGGAAAATATTTCACCTCAAAGCCCGCGCGCTCGTGCGTTGCGGCAAAGCAATTGCCTAAAAATGTGCTTGTAGAGGTAGAAGTAATAGCGGAAATATAAGCGATTTATTTGTAATGTGCTTTATAAATTTATTTGAATAAAAAATTTTTTGTGCAAAATATATCAAAATTCAAAAGATTTATTAATGTACTTGACAAAAGTCGAATTTCGTGATAAAATTACTTCATAATTTATTTAATGTATAGCATTGAAGGGAATCAGTAGCTTGTAAGAGGTTTTCAGAAAGTCGGTGGGTGATGTGAACCGATAACCAAATCAGGTGAAACTCCTCCCCGAGCTTCCGCTTGAAGGTCAAGGCAGACTGTGTAGATGCGGACGGATTGGTCGCCGTTATCCCGACAGCCTCACTGAGTGGTGAGGGTAGAGTGGCATTATTGCAATAAGAGTGGTACCGCAGAGAGTTTCTCGACCTTTGTCTCTTGATATTTGAGAGATAAAGGTCGTTTTTGATAATTATTTGTTTAAAGGAGCAGAAATGATTTTAAACGGTTCGGAAATACTTGTAAAGGTTTTGCTCGAGCAGGGCGTGGATACGGTGTTCGGTTATCCCGGCGGCTCGGTGCTTAATATTTACGATGCGCTGTATAAGAGCAGCGACAAGATACGCCATATCATGACGGCGCACGAGCAGGGAGCTGCTCACGCGGCTGATGGATATGCAAGAGCAACGGGAAAAACGGGAGTAGTAATAGCTACAAGCGGTCCCGGCGCTACCAACCTCGTTACGGGAATTGCTACCGCGTATATGGATAGCGTTCCGCTCGTAGCAATAACGGGTAATGTTCCCACGCCTCTTATTGGCTGTGATAGCTTCCAGGAGGTCTATATTGCGGGAATAACAATGCCCATAACAAAGCACAACTTTGTGGTAAGAAGAGTAGAGGAGCTTGCGGATACACTTCGCATGGCATTCCAAATAGCAGCCAGCGGTCGTCCAGGCCCTGTTCTGGTGGATATTCCCAAGGATATTACCGCAAATAAGACTACATACACCCCCGCACCTGCTGTGACTACTCCTCGTAAGACGGAGATAGAGGGAAATATCGAGGAGATAGCCGACATTATAAACGGCGCGGAGCGTCCCTTTATATATTTTGGCGGCGGAGTGAGGATATCGGGTGCTTCAGCGGAGCTCAGAGAGCTTATAATGAAGGCGGATATACCTGCGGCATATACGCTTATGGCGGCGGGAGTTCTCGGATACGGAGAAAAGAATAACCTCGGACTTATAGGAATGCACGGATTTTATTCGGCAAACTGCGCGGCTAACAGAGCCGATGTAATGATAGCTATTGGAACACGATTCAGCGACAGAGTTGCCCTCAATACCGAAAAGTTCGGACATAACGCAAAGATAATCCACATTGACATCGACCCCGGCGAGATAAACAAGAATGTAATTGCCGATTACAGCATAGTTGGCGATGTAAAGAATGTGCTTACCGAGCTCTTAAAGCATATCAAGCCCGCAAAGCACGAGGCTTGGACGGAGCAGATATGCAAGTGGAAGCTTGACGACTATACACCCGTTGACAGCGATACAGAGCTCAAGCCTCACCAGATCATAGGAATGACCTGTGATATGGTAGGTGAGGACGCGGTTTATGTTACCGATGTTGG
>JAGCJD010000182.1 GCA_017648425.1 Clostridia bacterium
GCAAAAAAATTATTAAGGTCAGAGTGTATTATAAAATTTCTCATTTATCCCTCACCATATAGAACATATGTTCTATGTTATTATACTATATTGTCTTAAAAAAGTCAATATCAATAAATAAAAAATTAAATTTGTTACCACTTTATTTATTAATAATTTTGTGATATAATATATAGTGCACATATATTTGAGAAAGGAGCGTAGCTTTAATGAAAGAGTCCAAATTCAAATTGCATTCGGATTTTATGCCGAGCGGTGACCAGCCACAAGCTATTGAAGAGCTTGTAAAAGGAATAAATTCAAACAAAAGATATCAAACATTGCTTGGCGTTACAGGCTCGGGAAAAACATTCACCATGGCAAATGTTATAGCAAAGACAAACAAGCCCACTCTTGTTCTTGCGCACAATAAGACATTGGCTGCACAGCTATGCTCTGAGTTCAGGGAGCTTTTTCCTGAAAATGCGGTTGAATATTTCGTATCATATTATGACTATTATCAGCCTGAGGCATATATTCCCGGAAAGGATATGTATATAGAAAAGGACGCCTTGGTAAATGACGAGATAGATATGTTGCGTCACAGCGCTACATCATCGCTTCTTGAACGGCGCGATGTTATAATAGTTTCCAGCGTTTCATGCATATATTCGCTCGGTGATCCCGAGGAATACAAAAATCTCGTATTGGCGCTTAGAACAGGAATGGAGCTTTCCCGTGATGAGCTTATAAAAAGACTTGTTAAAATAAGCTATGACAGAAACGACCTTTCACTTGAAAGAGATAAATTCAGAGTTCAGGGGGATACGATAGATATAGTTCCCGCAAGCATGAGAGATACCGCAATTCGTGTTGAATTTTTCGGAGATGAGATAGACAGAATTGCACAGATAAACATAGTAACGGGTGAAATAGTCAGAATATTGAGCTATATAGCAATATATCCTGCAACACACTATGCCGTATCAGATGAAAAGAAGGAACGCGCGCTCAACGAAATAATGCGTGAAATGATAGAACGCCGTGAATACTTTTTAAGCGAAGGAAAGCTTATAGAAGCTCAACGAATTGAGGAGCGCGTAAAATACGATATTGAAATGCTACGCGAGGTAGGGTTCTGCTCGGGAGTAGAAAACTATTCCCGCATATTATCAGGGCGTCCCGAGGGTTCAACACCACACACGCTGTTGGATTATTTTCCTGACGACTTTCTCTTATTTGTTGACGAATCACATGTTACCATACCACAAGTTAGAGGTATGAGCGGAGGAGATTCTGCAAGAAAGAAAAATCTAGTAGAATACGGTTTTCGTCTACCAAGCGCATTTGACAACAGACCTTTGTTTTTTGAGGAATTTGAGTCAAAATTAAATCAAGTAATTTTTGTCAGCGCAACACCTGGTGATTTTGAGGGCGAGGTGTCGGAATCGGTAACTGAGCAGCTTATTCGCCCAACAGGACTAGTAGATCCCGAAGTAGAGGTCAGACCAATCGAAGGACAAGTTGACGATCTTATTGGAGAGATAAGAAAAAGGACCGAAAAGAACGAGCGCGTTCTTGTTACAACTCTCACACGAAAAATGGCGGAGGATCTTACCGAATATCTTGAAGGTAATGGTATAAAGGTAAAATATATACACTTTAATATTGATACTATCGAAAGAATGCAGATAATCCGAGATCTAAGACTTGGTGTTTTTGATGTCTTAGTTGGTATAAACCTTTTAAGAGAAGGCTTAGACATACCAGAAGTGTCACTTGTTGCCATTCTTGATGCGGATAAGGAAGGCTTTTTGCGCGCAGAACGAAGCTTGATACAAACGATTGGTCGTGCCGCAAGAAACGCAGACGGCAAAGTTATTATGTATGCCGATAAGATAACTGGCTCAATGGAGCGTGCTATCAGCGAAACAAATCGCCGCCGTACAGTTCAAACAGATTATAACAAGCAACATGGAATAATTCCAAAAACTATCAAAAAAGATGTCCGCGATATAATTGAAATAGGTCATAAAGAGGATAAATCAGAAAATCTGAAAAAGCTCAAAAAGCTTTCGTTCGCAGAAAAAGAAAAACTTATTGCAGAGTTGCAAAAGCAGATGAAGGACGCCTCCAGAAGATTAGAGTTCGAGCAGGCGGCATTTATAAGAGATAGGATAAAAGAAATACGCGAACAATAAGGAGAAAAATGACACACTCAATAGTTATTAAAGGCGCAAAAGTACACAATTTAAAAAACATTGATGTCGAGATCCCTAGAGATAAGCTTGTGATCTTAACAGGTCTTTCCGGCTCGGGAAAATCCTCATTGGCATTTGATACTATATATGCCGAGGGACACAGGCGCTTTGTTGAATCTCTTTCCTCATACGCAAGACAATTTCTAGGTCAATTGGATAAGCCCGATGTTGATATGATCGAGGGTCTGTCACCTGCAATAGCAATAGATCAAAAAACAACATCAAAGAACCCTCGCTCAACCGTAGGTACAGTAACGGAAATATATGATTATCTGCGCTTGCTGTATGCTCGCATAGGTATACCACATTGTCCTATATGCGGAAAGGAAATAAAGCGGCAAACCACCGAATCAATAATTGAAAAAGTTATGGAATTAAATGACGGAGAGCGCTTTATGGTACTTGCGCCCGTTGTTCGTTCGCAAAAGGGAATGCACGAAAAGGTATTTTCCAATGCAAAAAAAAGCGGTTATGTAAGAGCAAGGGTTGACGGAAGCATTTACGAGTTATCTGAGAATATAACTCTTGATAAAAACAAAAAGCATAATGTTGAAATAATCGTTGACAGACTTGTTATGAGAGGTGATCTTCGTTCTCGTCTGTCAGATTCAATTGAAAATGCTTTGAGACTTGCTGACGGTCATTTAATAATTGCCACCGTACCTCGTAACGGAGAACCGCAGGAAATGGAGTTTTCACAAAGCTATGCCTGCGAAGAGCACGACATTTCCTTCGGTGAGCTTGAACCAAGAATGTTTTCCTTCAACAATCCCGCGGGTGCGTGTCCTCATTGTTCAGGTCTTGGAGAAATGAGGCGCGTCGCGATAGATAGATTGATACCTGACGATAGACTTTCACTTCGTCAGGGCGCTATTGCCGTAAACGGTTTTAAAACTATGGACGAGCAGAGTTGGAATGGTCCTCTCATTATTGAGGTTGGAAAAAAGTACGGCTTTGATATAGATATGCCAATAAGTGAATTTTCCAAGCAGGCGTATGATGCTCTTATGTTTGGCACGGGAGCTGAGCTTTACAGCGTTACCCGTTGGTTTGGCGGGGCAGAGCACAATCAAAAGGTTCATTTTGACGGCATTGTAAAAATGCTGGATATGCGCATTCAGCAAGGTGGGAATGACGATTACTACGAACAATTTATTGAGGAAGCGCCTTGTCCTCAATGTAATGGTCAAAGACTTAACCCCAATATTCTTGCAATAACAGTAGGAGATAAAAACATTGACGAGTTTTGCAGACTTTCGGTAGAAGCTGCTCTTGATTTTATTGAAGCATTTGAGCCTGACGGTACTAAAAAACTAATCTCCGCCGAAATAATCAAGGAAATAAGAGCAAGACTTGGCTTTTTAAAGAGCGTAGGGCTTGAATACCTGACACTTTCACGAAAATCAGGCTCACTGTCCGGTGGTGAGGCGCAAAGAATACGACTTGCAACTCAAATAGGATCTGCTTTGGTTGGAGTGTTATATATTCTTGATGAGCCTAGCATTGGATTGCACCCGAGAGATAATTCCAAGCTTATAGCAACTTTAAAAAAGCTTCGTGATATTGGAAACACCGTGATTGTGGTTGAGCATGACGATGAAACAATGCTTGAATCCGACTATATCGTAGATATAGGTCCCGGAGCGGGAATACACGGAGGGGAAATAGTTTCTGTCGGAGCTCCCAAGGATATAATGAAAGATCCTAAATCAATTACAGGAGCATATCTTTCACGCAGAAAGGTCATTGAGATACCCAAGTATAGAAGAACAGGTAACGGCTCTTATCTTGAAGTGATAGGAGCGTTTGAGCATAATTTAAAAAATATTGATGTTTCGATACCTCTTGGCACATTCACTTGCATTACAGGGGTATCAGGCTCAGGAAAATCCTCACTCGTAAACGGAATTATTGCTCCAACTCTTTCCCGTGAACTAAACAATGCAATACGCGCATCCGGTAAATACAAGCGTATCAATGGAATAGAAAATCTCGACAAGATAATAGTTATAGACCAAAGTCCAATTGGAAGAACACCTCGTTCAAACCCCGCAACATATACGGGATTATTTACTGAAATAAGAGAACTGTTTGCAAGAACCGCAGACGCTAATGCAAAAGGATATAAGGCAGGACGCTTTTCATTCAATGTACGAGGCGGTCGATGCGAGGAATGCGAAGGAGACGGTGTTAAAAAGATTGAAATGCACTTTTTGCCTGATGTTTATGTAACATGTGATGTATGCCACGGAAAAAGATATAATCGAGACACCTTAGAGGTCAAGTTTAAGGACAAAAACATATCAGATGTTTTAAACATGACAGTTGAGGAAGCATTGTTGTTCTTTGACGGAATACCGAAAATAAAACAGAAACTTCAAACATTATACGATGTCGGACTCGGCTATATCAAAATTGGTCAGTCATCTACAACAGTATCAGGAGGAGAAGCGCAACGCGTAAAGCTCGCAACGGAGCTTTCAAAGCGCGGAACAGGAAAAACTCTCTATATTCTTGACGAGCCCACAACCGGACTGCACACCGATGATGTTGCAACACTTATTAAGGTTTTGCAAAGGCTTTGCGATTCAGGAAACACCTTACTTGTTATTGAACACAACCTTGATGTCATAAAGACCGCAGACTATATTATCGACCTAGGTCCCGAGGGTGGTGACAAGGGAGGAACTGTTGTCGCAAAAGGAACACCAGAGCAGGTGTCAATGTGTAAAAGCTCTTATACAGGTCAATATCTGAATAAAATATTGCATAATCAATGAAAATATACACGCGTTTAGTCATTTTAATCAATAGAGCGTCTTTTTGATTGACAAAATGACGATAAGCTATTGACAAAAATATCAATTTAATGTATAATTATCAAAGTACAAAATAAAAATTTCATTTGGAGGATATTAAAAATGAAGAAAATTATTAGTATTGCATTAGCATTATTTATGATCGTTTTGGGAATGAGTGTTTTTTCCTCTTGTTCCAAAAAAGATAATGTTCTTGTAATGGCAACCAATGCAGCTTTCCCGCCTTACGAATATGTTGAAGGCAATGAGTTTGTTGGTATCGATGTTGAGATCGCTACTGCTATAGCAGAAAAGCTTGGCATGGAGCTTCAGATCGAAGATGTTGAGTTTGGTTCAATTATCGGCGGAGTTGCCGAGGGTAAGTATGACATGGGTATGGCAGGTCTTACCGTAACCGAGGTTCGTAAGCAGAGCGTTAATTTCTCTGACACATACGCAACCGGAATTCAGGTCATAATTGTTAACTATGGTTCTTCCATCAACACCCTCGATGATATTTTCGTATTTGACGATGAGGGTAACCCCACTGCTTTGAAGAATGCTAATCTTAAAGTTGGCGTACAGCAGGACACAACCGGTGATATTTATTCTTCCGACGATATCACAAATTGGGGCTTTAATGACATTGAGGAAGACGGAACTGTTACTACCGACCGTGTAGTTCGCTACAAGACCGGCGCAGAGGCAGTTGAGGCTCTCAAGAGCAACAAGGTAGATATGGTTATTATTGATAACGAGCCCGCTAAATCCTTTGTTAACGCAAACGATAGCATTCACATTCTTGATGGTGATAACGAATATGCAGTAGAGGATTACGCTATCTGTGTTGCTAAGGGCAACGATGAGCTTCTCGATAAGATCAATCAGGCTTTGAAGGAACTCAAAGAAGACGGAACGATTGATAAGATCGTAAACAAGTATATCAACAGCGGCAACTGATCTAAACTATATTTAAAAAATAGGTTATCGCGCCTCATGGTGCGATAACCTATTTAATGCGTTAAATTATAAGGAGCTACGATGGATTTTTTTCTCAAATTAAAGAACGATTTTATTCTTAACTTCGTTGATGACAGCCGTTGGAAATGGCTACTTGACGGACTAAAAAATACTCTTATTATTACTTTTTTTGCTCTGTTAATGGGCCTTGCTATCGGTATAGTTATAGCTATTATCCGTTCAACCTTTGATAAGAATAGAGAAATATATAAAAAAAGAGGCGGTCTTTTTTATTGCTTTTGGTGGATAATAAATGCAATATCAAACCTATATTTGACTGTTGTCAGAGGAACGCCTGTAGTCGTACAGCTTCTTATTTCTTATTTTATAATATTTGCATCATCAAGAAACGGAACAATGGTAGCTATATTTGCATTCGGATTAAACTCCGGAGCATATGTTGCCGAAATAATACGAGGCGGAATAATGTCTATCGACAACGGACAATTTGAGGCAGGCCGCTCTGTCGGATTTAATTATGTTCAGACTATGATATACATAATAATTCCTCAGGTATTTAAATCCATTCTCCCTACTCTTTGTAACGAGTTTATAGTTTTAATTAAGGAAACTTCTGTCGCCGGATATGTAGGAATAGCAGATCTTACAAAGGCAGGAGAAAGAATACGCGGAGTAACCTTCTCTGCATTTATGCCCCTTATAGCTGTTGCTGTCATATATCTGGTAGTTGTCATTATTTTGACGCAGCTTGTTAAAATACTCGAGAGGAATTTGCGTAAAAATGAAAGATAGTCAAAATATAATCATTGAAACCAAAGACCTTAAAAAGCACTACAAAGGGCACAATATAAAAGCGCTCGATGGTGTTGATCTTAAAGTCAAAAAAGGCGAGGTCGTTGTTATAATAGGACCATCAGGAAGTGGAAAATCAACCTATTTAAGGTCACTTAATCTTATGGAAATGCCTTCATCGGGAACAATTATTTTTGATGGGGTAGATATTACACAGAAGAAGATTAACATAAACCATTATAGACAGAAAATGGCAATGGTGTTCCAGCACTTTAATCTTTTTCC
>JAGCJD010000183.1 GCA_017648425.1 Clostridia bacterium
AGAACGAGGGAAGCGATCCCGCGGCGGTTGTTTTTGACGCTATAAGCTACGCAAAAAGAAGAAACGCAGATGTTCTTATAGTTGACACGGCGGGCAGGCTTCACAACAAGAAAAACCTTATGAACGAGCTTGAAAAGATCAACCGCGTGATAGACAGAGAGCTTCCCGCGGCAAAAAGGGAAAATCTTCTCGTGCTTGATGCAACCACGGGACAGAATGCTATATTACAGGCTAAGGAATTCAGAAATGCCGCAAGCATAACGGGACTTGTTCTCAATAAGCTTGATGGTACGGCAAAGGGCGGAATAGTTATTTCCATAAAGAAAGAGCTTGATATTCCCGTAAAGTTCGTGGGTGTTGGAGAAAAGATAGACGATATGCAGGAATTCGACAGCGTTGAATTTGTAAACGCGCTGTTTGAGGAGTAATTATGAGGATAGTATTAGCTTCGAGAAACAAGCACAAGATAGGAGAGCTTCAAGCGCTTCTTGAAAGATATATCCCATCTATCGAGGTTCTGTCACTTGACGATATCGGCTTTGAGGGCGAGATAGTTGAGAACGGAAGCACATTTGAGGAAAACGCATTGATAAAAGCAAGGGCTATTGCCGACAAGGGGGATATCGGGCTTGGTGACGATTCGGGACTTTGTGTTGACGCATTGGACGGCGCGCCAGGGATATTTTCTGCAAGATATGCGGGTGAGCACGGAGATGACGAGGCGAACAACAAGCTTCTTTTGAAAAATCTCTCTGATAAGGCTGACAGACGGGCAAGATTTGTCTGTGTGATCGCCTGCGCTTTTCCGAATGACGAAAGACAAGCGTTGGTTTGCAGAGGTGAGACCGAGGGCGTTATAATTGACGAATACAGAGGTAAAGCTGGATTTGGATACGATCCGTTGTTTTACTATGAACCCATGCAAAAGACATATGCCGAAATGACGGCAAACGAAAAGAACACTATCTCCCACAGAGGTCGCGCAATGGAAGTGCTTGCGCAAGAATTAAAGGAGATAATTTAAAGAGGTAGAAATGCTTACATCAAAACAGAGATCACAGCTCCGCGGAATGGCAAACGGAGAGAGCGCTATAATGCAGATCGGCAAGGGCGGTATCGGAGAAAATCTGGTAAAGACTATATCCGATGCGCTTGAAGCTAGGGAACTGATAAAGCTCACCGTTCTTGAAAACTGCATGGATACACCAAAGCAGGTGGCAAATGAGCTGGCGCAAGCTACCGATTCCGATGTTGTTGGAGTTGTGGGTAGAAAAATAATACTTTACCGCGAATCGGTAAATAATAAGAGAATAGAGATATGAACGGATTTGACCACATGCGCGTGGGCATTTACGGGGGAACATTTGCGCCGATACACAACGGACATGTAAGAGCCGCAAAGGCGTTTATGGAACAAATGAAGCTTGATTATCTTTTTATAATTCCCTCGCATATTCCTCCGCACAAGCAGATAGACGAGTCTGACGATCCGCTTTACAGACTTAAAATGTGTGAGCTAGCCTTTGAGGGAGTTGATGGCATTGTCATTTCCGACTGTGAGATAAAAAGGGGCGGAAAGAGCTACACATAT
>JAGCJD010000184.1 GCA_017648425.1 Clostridia bacterium
ATAGTAATCGTCAACAAAGGCAAACTCTTTGGACCAAACAAACGCCAAATACCCCTACGCTCACGATACGTAATCACACAAGGCAACAACGGTTTTCCATACTTATAGCTCATCGTAAACGCACCCTTCTGAAACGGACGCAATGGCTTATACATATCCCAACGACACGCCTCAGGAAAAATATGCATCCACCAACCACGACGATTGAACTCATCAAAAGCCTCATTAAACTTCTTCATCGCACTCATACCCGCTTCCGCCTCCGGAATAGGCACACCACCCGCCAAACGCATAAAATAGCCATCACGCGTACGGAAATTGGGCGCAAACATAGGAATACGAGTAGTATGACGAGGAAGAAGATACTGACGATCCGTATGAGATAATGTTAAAGAAAGAAAAGCAGGAGCAAGCAGATCGTATTTTAAAATTGCTCGGCGAACACAGTGCGGATAAAAAGAAAGAGGAAGACGATGAGTGAGCTCAATTCACAGTACATACAGATAAAAAGACAGTTGTTTGATAAATACTACTCGTTTCTTAATCCCGAGCAGAGGAAAGCCGTTTTTAAAACCGAGGGCTCACTTTTGATATTGGCGGGCGCCGGAAGCGGAAAGACCACGGTGCTTGTAAACAGAGTAGGCTTTATAATAAAGTACGGAAACGCTTATTACAGCGAATATGTTCCGAACAATGTAACCGAGGAAAAGATAGAACGGCTTAGAGCCGCCCTCGATTTGCCGAGGGAAGAGCTTGCGCTTGTTTTGGACGAATTTATATACAAGCCTTGTCCGCCATGGAATATTCTGGCTATTACATTTACAAAAAAAGCGGCGGAGGAGATACGCCAAAGGCTTTCGACAACTCTTGGCGATGGTGTTGATATAGATAGCATATGGGCGGGAACATTTCACTCTGTATGCGTAAGATTTATAAGAAAGTACTCCGATGTGATAGGCATTAAGTCTGACTTCTCTATATATGACACAGATAATACAAAATCACTTCTTAAAAGTGTGCTTAAAGAGCTGAACATTGATGAAAAGACACTCCCTATCAAAAGCGTAAGAGCAGAGATAAGCAAGGCTAAAAACAGACTTATGGACCCTGCTATGTATAAATTGGAGGTAAGGGGAGATTACAGGCGCGAAAAGATAGGCGATGTTTACGCGTTGTATCAAAAACGCCTTGCAGATTGTAACGCGCTTGATTTTGACGATATAATCATGTGCGCCGTGAATATTCTTCAAAACAACCAAGAGGCAAGAGAGTATTATGGAAATAAATTCCGATATGTTTGCGTAGATGAGTTTCAGGATACCAACGAGGCACAGCTCAAATTGACAGAGCTTTTGGGCTCTGTTCACAAAAATATAATGGTCGTTGGTGACGATGACCAGAGTATATATAAATTCAGAGGAGCTGTGATAGATAACATAATCAATTTTGGTAAAAAGTCAAGCACAAATGTCATACGCCTTGAAAGAAATTACCGTTCTACCGACTGTATTCTTGGCGCGGCAAACGCAATAATAGCAAAGAATTCTAAAAGAATGGGTAAAAATCTTTTTACCGAAAGACATGACAGCACTCGTCTTACGCTTCATAGAAGCGATACTCAAAAGAGCGAGGCGATGTATATTTGCGACAAGATAGGAGAGCTTGTTCGCGATAAGGGCTACAAATACCGTGATATAGCGGTGCTTTATAGGCTTAACGCAATATCAAGCTCTATCGAAACGACCATGTCCGCGAGCGGAATACCTCATATCACTCTTTCAGGTCAGAGCTTTTATGAGCGAAAGGAAATAAAGGACGCCTTGGCGTATCTGTATTTTATCGTAAATCCCTCGGATAGGGAAAGAATGAAGCGTATAATAAATGTTCCCAAGCGCTCAATAGGAGAAAAGACAGTTGAGGGTATTCTCGCGATAGCAGACGAGCAGGGAGCTACTACGCTTGATATAATGAGGAGAGCATCGTCCTTTACGGCGCTTTCGCGCTCGGCGGAAAAGCTCAAAGCGTTTGCCGCATTGATAGACGACCTTAACTCTCTTTTGTACGGAGATGTGTCACTTGAAAGATTTATGGAGCTGGTACTTGATAAATCGGGATACAGACAATCACTTGTTCTTGCAGGCGAGGAGGAAAAGGAACGACTTGACAACCTTGAAGAATTTGTTTCCAATGTTGCCGAGTTCGAAAAAGAATACCTCTCGTCAGTAACTCAGGGACAGGGCGGTGACGACCCGTTCATAGGACAAACGGACACCAAGCCAATAGTTATCTTGAATGCCTTTCTTGAACGATGCTCACTTGTGGCTGATGTGGATAAATATGACGAAAATGCAGATGCGGTCATACTTATGACAGTGCATTCGGCAAAGGGACTTGAATTTCCTGTTGTTTTTCTTCCTGCAATGGAGGAGGGAGTATTCCCGGGAACTCAAAATATCAATTCAACGGACATTGAAGATATTGAGGAGGAAAGGCGACTTGCATATGTTGCTGTAACAAGAGCAAAGGATAAGATATATATTACCCATACTAAAAACAGAATGCTCTATAATCAAACATCGTATAATCCAGTATCAAGATTTGTTGAGGAAATTCCAAAGGAGTTTATAAACAACGAAACTCAGGAATACGATATGTTTGCATATGCTCCTAGCAACCCTGCGGTAAAAGTATATTATTCCGAGAGAAATGCGC
>JAGCJD010000185.1 GCA_017648425.1 Clostridia bacterium
AAATAAATGCCGCCGCGTGGAACAAGGACGACATTCTTACTTTTGGTGACGAGGGTAACAGAAATTCAGGACTTTTCGCAAAAGCAAAAAGCGTTGAGGTAAGAGCTACATCTCTCGACAATGCGCTTTCGGGCAGAGAGATCGATTATGTAAAGTATGATGTCGAGGGCTGTGAATGTCAAGCAATAGACGGTAGCGTAAGCACTATACTCAATTACAAACCCCGTCTTTTTATATCAGCATATCACAGAAGCGAGGATATATTCGAGATACCTCTGCATATGCTCAGCATACGCAACGACTACAAAATTTATCTCCGCCGTTTCCCTTATATTCCCGCTTGGGATCTTGATTTTATATTCATTTAAGAGTTTTTTAATTATTTTAAAAAAGCTCTTGACAAATAAAGTAAAATAGTGTATAATATTACTCGTTTAGTTGCCTAAACAGTCCGTGGCAATATGCGGAGGGAGGGAAACAGAAAAATGGCAGAAATTAAAGTAAAAGAGGGCGAGTCTCTTGACAGTGCGCTCCGTCGCTTTAAGCGTGCAATGGCTCGTTCCGGCGTCCTTACCGAGCTTCGCAAGAGAGAACACTATGAGAAGCCCAGCGTAAAGCGCAAGAAGAAGTCTGAAGCTGCTCGCAAGAGAAAATACAAATAATTAATATTTTGTAATAACACAATAGGGATTGGCGAAAAGCCAATCCCTATTGTGTTATTTTTATATCTCAATTTCTGCGCATAACGGATAATGGTCGGAAATATATATTCCATCAACAGGCTCGTCCAACACAGCGTGAGACCTTAAAACATTTGCGTTTGTAAAGATATAGTCTATCTTGAAATCTTCTTTTATTTTTCCGTATTCGTGATAGGAATGAGGTATATTCGCTGTGGCATCTGTAACTCCCTTTATATCCATGGCTATGGAAATACATTTTGAATTGGGGCGGTCATTCATATCTCCCGTCAAAATAAATTTGCCATTGCGCTCCGAAAGGCGCTCCTTAATGCTTTCCATTCCCCATATCCTTGCCTGCTCGCTTGAAACATCAAGATGAGTATTGACAAATGTTATATTATCACAGCCGATTGGAGAAAGCACAGCGCTCACCGCCAGCCTTGTACAGCATTGTCCAACATTTTCATATTTGCTCCCCGACACACAAGGCGTATCCGACAGCCAAAATGTATCCAAGCCTACAAGTTCAAACATATTCTTTCTATAAGCTATTGGAGTAGCTTCGCCATGATAGTTTGAGTCACGACCGCAACCGACAATGTAATACTCCTCCGACAAAGCATTTCGCAAAAAATCTCTCATTAGATCGATTGCTTACGGAAATCCTATTATTTCGGGGTATTGCTCTTGTATTGCCTCGATTATCCTTGGGCGTCTTTTGTCAAATATATTTATTCCGTCATTCGGTGTCCTTAATCTTAAATTAAATGTCATTACCTTGATATTCATATCGAATTCTCCCTTATCTGTTCTCTATGTACTCTACAAGG
>JAGCJD010000186.1 GCA_017648425.1 Clostridia bacterium
TCAAAAGCAAAGATACATAGAGGCAATAAATGAGTTTGAAAAGCTCTACGGCGACCGCGACATCAGCCTGTTCTCAGTAGCCGGCAGAAGCGAGCTTTCGGGTAACCACACCGACCACAACCACGGCTGTGTTATAGCCGCTTCCATTGACCTCGACATAATTGCGGTTGCCGCAAAAAGAGATGACAGCATGATATGCGTAAAGAGCGAGGGCTTCCCCGAGGACAGAGTTGACATTTCCGCATACACCACTCCCGTTGAGGATAAATTCGGAACATCTGAATCAATAATCGCAGGAATGTGCGCGGGTTTTGTAAAGGACGGATACAAGATTGGCGGATATGATGCATATACCACCTCAAATGTTCTCAAAGGCTCGGGACTTTCTTCCTCCGCCGCATTCGAGGACATGATAGGAAATATACTCAGCCATATGTATAACGATGGCAAGGTGGATAATGTTGAAATAGCAAAGCTTGCTCAGTATGCAGAAAATGTATTTTTCGGCAAACCCTGCGGTCTTATGGACCAGGTCGCTTGTGCTGTCGGAGGCATAGTTGCTATTGATTTCAAGGATTCCGCAAACCCGATCATCGAAAAGCAGAGCCTTGACATATCCGCTCTCGGCTATAACCTTTGCATAGTCAACACCGGTGGAAACCATGCGGATCTTACTGACGACTATGCGTCCGTACCCGCTGAAATGAAATCTGTTGCGGCACACTTCGGTAAAAAGGTGCTTCGCGAGGTAGGATACAACGAGCTCGTAGCCAACATTCCCGAGCTTCGCGGAAAGGTTGGTGACAGAGCAATACTCCGCGCATTACACTTTATAAACGAAAATCAAAGAGTTGCTGAACAAAAGGCAGCGCTTGAAAGCGGAAATCTCAAGGCTTTCTTCGCAGGCGTATTGGCTTCGGGAAAATCCTCTTTCTGCTATCTTCAAAATGTATATACCTCTAAAAACCTTTCCGAGCAGGGACTTTCCTTGGCTCTTTGCCTCACCGAAGACTACATGAACGATAAGGACGGCGCTTGGCGTGTTCACGGCGGCGGATTTGCAGGAACTATCCAAAGCTATGTAAAATCGACCGATGTTGAGGGATACCGCGCGCTTATGGATTCCGTATTTGGAGAGGGAAAGTGCATAGTTTTGCGCATTCGTCCCGTTGGCGCAGTAAAGGTATTCTGATATGAGCGCAAGAAAAAAAGTTCGCGCAAAAGCAGAAAATCAGCAAAAAAAAGCTATTGACAAGAAATTACTGTGCAAAAATCTGCTAAAACTCTTTATACTTATTGCAGTAACACTGACTGTATATGTCATTTACAGCGTATTTGTAGAAATGTATTTCTACCCCGTTATGATAACCTATACCGTGTTGGCAAGCGTATCTATTTTAACTTATGTCATTTATAACCGTGGCTTCTCACGCAAAGGCATAACACCTGAAATGCTCCCCGACACAATGAGTGACGAGGAAAAGGCAGAATTTATTGAGGACGGAAACCGCAGATTAAAAAGATCAAGACCTCTCCTTGTAATATCGTTCGCCTTTATATTCACATTTGCAATGGATATATTTATCCTCTACACAATTCCCTTTTTTGCGGGACTCTTTGGTCGCTGATATGATAGGTGTAAAGATAATAACCGTAGGAACGCTCAAGGAGAGCTATCTCCGTGACGCCTGCGCTGAGTATTCAAAACGACTTGGTGGCTTTTGCAAGATAAGCGAAGTGAATTTAAAGGAAGAAAAGCTACCCGATAATCCATCAGACGGAGAAATTTCCTCGGCACTTCAAAAAGAGGCTGAAAAAATTCTTGCAGAGCTTCCCAGAAAAGCGTACAAGATAGCTTTGTGCGTTGAGGGAAAGCAGTTGTCCTCAGAGGAGCTTGCCCAGAGAATAGAGAGCGTAAGCGCGACACACGGTGAGATATGCCTTATAATAGGAAGCTCCCACGGACTTGACGAAAGCGTGAAATCCGCTTGCGATATGCGACTTTCTGTATCAAAGCTTACATTTCCTCACCAACTCATGAGGGTTATCCTTCTTGAAGCAATATACAGAGGCTTCAACATAGTTAAGGGCACAAGATACCACAAATAATTTTATGTATTTTCCACATTTTTTGATGTCTTTTGCAAAGATATTGTGAAAATTGGAAAAATGTTAGCGTTAGCGATATTTTTTCTTGACAAGCACAAAAAAAAGGTATAAAATATTTATAATATACTAATGCAATTTAAATTTCCGGAGGAATAAACTTATGGATTCAAACAAAAGGCCCGATACAATGGAGCGTATCGTAACTCCAACACTTGCAGAAAAATTTATTGATGAGCAGGTTGCAGCCGTGCGTAAGCAGGTTGGTGACAAAAAGGTATTGTTGGCTCTTTCGGGAGGAGTGGACAGCTCTGTTGTTGCCGCGCTTCTCATAAAGGCTATTGGAAAGCAGCTCGTATGCGTTCATGTAAATCATGGACTTATGAGAAAAGGCGAGAGCGAGCAGGTTATTGAGATATTCGGCAAGGAGCTTGATGCAAATCTCGTTTACATCGATGCTACCGACCGTTTCCTCGATCTTCTTGCAGGCGTAAGCGAGCCTGAGAAAAAGAGAAAGATAATCGGCGCTGAATTCATAAATGTTTTTGCAGAGGAAGCAAGCAAGCTTGATGGCATCTCATTCCTCGCACAAGGTACTATTTATCCCGATATTTTAGAGAGTATCAAGCAGGCAGAGGGCAAAAAGGCAGTCAAGTCTCACCACAATGTAGGCGGACTTCCCGAGGACCTTCAGTTTGAGCTCGTTGAGCCTATCAAGCTTCTTTTCAAGGACGAGGTCAGAGTCGTCGGCGAGGCGCTCGGACTTCCACATTCTATGGTATATCGTCAGCCGTTCCCTGGCCCCGGGCTTGGTGTTCGTTGCCTTGGCGCTATCACACGCGACCGTCTGCATGCACTCCGCGAGGCAGATGCAATTCTCCGTGAGGAGTTTGACAACTGCGGACTTAACGAGAAGGTTTGGCAGTACTTTATTGCCGTTCCCGATATCAAGAGCGTTGGCGTAAAGGACGAGAGCCGCTACGAGGGCTGGCCCGCTATCATTCGCGCCGTAAACACAACAGATGCAATGAGCGCAACGATAGAGGAGATCCCCTACTCCGTGCTTCATAAAATAACCGACCGTATCACCAACGAGGTAAACGGCATAAACCGTGTTCTCTACGATCTTACTCCAAAGCCTATTGGTACGATTGAGTGGGAATGATTTTCGCATAGCGAAAATCAACTATGATTGCCTGCGGCGAGTTAGGATACTCTTCGCGTAGTTATGATGCTCCTTTGGTGCAGTTTGAAGTAACATGGCAATCATATCATAACGAGTGCGGAACACTCTAATAAATAAAATTCGCACTGCAAGCTGAAAAGCTTGCAGTGCTTTTTTATTTTTTCCAAACCCATTGACAAAAGCAATACTTCGTGTTACAATGTATTACGCAAGGGGGAGTATATTATGGATATTCAATTAAAGCGAGGAATTCTTGATGTGTGCGTATTATCAGCTATCAAGAGTGGCGAATCCTACGGTTACAAAATAATAAAGGATATAAAGCCCTATATCGAAATGTCAGAATCAACGCTATACACTATTTTAAAAAGGCTGGAAACGGCTGAAATGCTTACGGTAAGGACTGCCGAGCATAACGGCAGACTAAGAAAATATTATAGCATCACCAAGGCAGGACGCAAGCGCATAGAGGATTTCAAGTCTGAATGGAGCGAGGTCA
>JAGCJD010000187.1 GCA_017648425.1 Clostridia bacterium
ATTTTAAGATCGAAAAGTCCCTTATCCATCTTGATTACAGGGATAGTCGTTTCGGTCTGAAGTCCTGCTACCTCGTGGTAAATGGTCATAGGACCGCCAACAGTTCCGTTCCAGCACTCAGTGGAAGGAATACGAAGGCTTCCCTTAGTACCCATGATTATCGTGTCACCGGGGGTGTCAAGGTTCATAGCCCATGCTATACGGAAGTCAAGGATTATACCGCCTTCAAGACGAATGAAAGCAGCAGCAAAGTCGTCAACGCTGAAATCCTTGGAGTGTTGAAGCTTCATGTCGTCAGCATAACCGCTGTAATTGGGATCCTTTCCGAAGAAATCGGACTTGTATCCGGAAACTGTCAAAGGCTTGGGATAACCAATTGCGTTGAGCACCATGTCAAGTGAGTAGCAACCGATATCACCAAGAGCTCCAACACCTGCGGTCTCGTCCTTAATGAATGTTCCACCGAACGGAGTAGGAATACCTCTGCGGCGTCCGCCACCCGTCTGAATGTAGTATATCTGACCGAGCTCACCGCTCTCACAGATCTTCTTTATCTGCTGCATATTAGCGTCCATTCTGGGCTGGAAGCCGATAGAAAGAACCTTTCCGCTCTTCTTTTCAGCCTTCATTACCTCAACAGCCTCGTCAAGGGTTACGGTAAAGGGCTTTTCGAGAAGTACATTTACACCCTTGTTAAGAGCGTAGATAGCGGGCTCTGCGTGCTGACGGTTGTAGGTACAGATAGAAACTGCATCGAGTTTAAGGCTCTCGTCATCAAGCATCTCCTTGTGTGAAGCGTAGTCAGTCTTTGCGTTCTCAATTCCGAACTTCTTCATGAACTCCGCTGCCTTACCGGGAACAATGTCCGCACCTGCAACGATCTCAACATCAGGCTGGTTTGCAAATGCCTTCATATGAGCTCCTGCGATCCAACCGCAGCCTATAATACCAACGCGAACCTTTCTGTTAGCATCGATAGCCGTGCCATTGCTCTGGGCTGTAAAATCGTTAAGCCCACTCATTGAATTGTCTGCCATTTTTTATTCCTCCTAAAAATATATTAAATTAATATCCGAGTGTCTTCAGATATTCTCTGCTCTTTGCAATGCACTCCATGGGAGTAAGTCCCATAGAGGGGTTATCCTGCTCAACTACTACCCATGTAGCGCCCGACTCCTCAGCTGCTTTGAGTATCTCGGGGAAATTCTGTACTCCGCTTCCAACAGGTCTGAACTCAAAATTGCTGGGGCGCTTAGGAGCTACCTTGTCAATTCCGATAAGCTCGTACATATCGTCAGACTTCTCACCGTAAAAGTCTTTAAGATGAACAACAGGGCATCTGCCTGCATACTTTCTGATATAGCCTGCGGGATTTTCTCCACCAACATTTACCCAACAGCAGTCAAGCTCTGTTTGGAGAAGATCAGCGCTCACCTCATCATAAAGCACATCAAGCGCGTACTTTCCGTCAAGCTTCATAAATTCAAAGTCATGGTTGTGATAAAGAAGCGTCATGCCAAGCTCTTTGGCAGCCGCGCCTATCTTTTTGATATTTTCAATTACCTCTGCGAACATTTCAGTTCCGGGACGGTGCTCAGGAATAAGATAAGGAACGACAACAAACTTACAACCTATCGTCTTGTAGGCTTTAAGAATATTGATATCCTTTACCATGTCAACATAAGGAACATGAGCAGAGATCGGAACAAGACCTATCTCATCGCACATTTTCTTGATTTCCTCGGGGTTTTTGTCAAAAAGCCCCGCAAACTCAACTCCGTCATAACCCATGCTCTTAACGCGTTCAAGGACAGATCTCATGTCCTCCTTCATGTCGTCACGCACGGAATAAAGCTGTACTGCTACCGGCAATGCCATTTGAATATACCTCCAAATAATAAATATTTTGTAGTTTTATTATAAAACAAAGAAAATTCGATTACAAGTCAAAATACCATTTTTTATAGACAAATGTTGTCATATTTATATAATTCCGTTACAGTATCTCCCCAACTGTCAACATTATGTCATCTGCGACCTCTTTTTGCGTCCTATAACCGTCAACAACATAAATTCGGTCTGTTTTTTTGAGATCCTCTATAACAGACAAAAATTGTTTTCTTACACTCGTAAGCGTTTCAACATTTTCGTATATCTCCACACTACTTCTACCACGGGATATGCGTTCAAGGCTCTGCTCGGGAAGCAGGTCAACATATATGCACAAATCGGGTTTACGAATGTCGGGACAATCTATATTCATAGACTTTACCCAGCCGTAATCCGTTGAGTGTCCCTGATAAGCAAGGGTTGAATAATAATATCTGTCGCATATTACGGTGATCCCCGCCTCAACAAGCGCGTCTATACCGTTTTCGGGGTGCTTGTTGTGAGCTATCCTGTCCTCTACGAACATAAGCGCCATCTCGCACTCTCTCCTTTTTATCTCACCGCCCAACGCCTGACGCAACAGTTTTCCCGAAGGCAACTCGGTTGGCTCTGCCGTAAGAAAGACCTTGTGCCCCATCTTTTCCAAAGCGTCCGCCAAAATTTTAGCCTGTGTCGTTTTACCCGAGCCGTCAATTCCCTCAAAAACTATAAATTTTCCCTTGTTACTCATCGGTATCCACCCCCGTCATTTATCCTTAATGTTATTTCTCCGCTTCTGAGCGTTACCGCGCCGTCCTTACATTTTACAATAAGTCCGCCCGCATCGTCTATTTCCTCGGCAACACCCTCAAAGGTGTCGCCGTTTCTCGCAAACACGACCGTGCGCCCTAACACGCATGAGCGCCTCCTGTACTCGTCCATATAAGACACATCGCCTTTTTCAAAAAGCCCTTGGCAGATGTCAAATACTCCAACGAAAATATCAAGCGCAAGCCTTGCTCTCAGCTCGTCCTCTTTTCCGAGCGATAAGCTTCCCGCAATTCCTGCAAGCTCGATAGGAAAGCTCGCTGTGCTTACATTCACACCTATTCCTATCGTCAAAAAGCACCTCTCGCCTACGCAAAATGTCTGCGTTATTATTCCGCATACTTTCAGACCGTCAGCGTATATATCGTTTACCCATTTTATTTTGCAATCCTTGTCCGTCACACGCTCTATCGCCTCGGCAACCGCCACAGCGCACGCTGAGGTCACACAAGCAGTATCTGTCATAGCCCTGCCCGTAATGTCGAGCAGAAGCGTCATATATATTCCTGTTCCCGACGGAGAAAAAAAGCTCCGCCCCAAGCGTCCCCTGCCCTCGCTTTGCGAATTGGCTATAAAAAGCGCGGGCGCTGTGCCATTGGCAAGAGCGTGTTCCCTTGCCGCCTCCTGCGTAGAATTTATACTCAAAAACGAATAAAGCTCAACACTGCGGGACAAAAGCGCGTCACTGCCACCAATGCCGAGAAAATCCTCAGTCACATTCTCCATAAAGAAATCCTCACCGTTCTTTTGTTGATAATAGTATAGCATACTCAACCGAAATTTTCAACACCAAAACCAAATTACACAAAACTATCACATAAAAATCATTAATTATTTGTAGAAAAGATTTTAGCGTTCACGAAATGTTTAAAATTATATGGTATAATATAATATCTATCTCTATATTTAAGACAAAAAACAAGAAAGGAAATCTTTTGATCATGATAAAGATCGATCATCTGGTAAAAAACTACGGCTCCAACTGCGCCGTTGACGACATCAGCTTTGAGGTCGGCAAGGGTGAGATAGTTGGATTGCTCGGTCCTAACGGAGCGGGAAAAAGTACTACCATGAATATACTTACGGGCTACCTTTCCTCAACCTCGGGAAGCGTATCGGTAGCAGGGCTCAATGTGCTGGATAACCCCTTGGAAGCAAAAAAGCACATCGGCTATCTGCCCGAGCAACCACCTCTGTATCTCGACATGACCGTTGAGGAATATCTCATATTCAATTACGAGCTCAAAGGCTGTAAGCTGAACAGAACAAAGCACCTTGAAGAGATATGCGAGGTCGTTAAGATAAAGGATGTGTACAAGCGCGTTATAAAAAACCTCTCCAAGGGATATCGCCAGAGAGTAGGAATAGCGCAGGCTCTTATCGGAAGCCCCGAGGTCATAATATTTGACGAGCCTACCGTTGGACTTGACCCCAAGCAAATAATAGAGGTCCGCAACCTCCTCCGCAAGCTCGGACGCGACCATACCGTTATTCTGTCAACCCATATCCTCCAAGAGGTTCAGGCAGTCTGCGACAGAATAGTTATTATAAATAAAGGAAAAATAGTCGCTGACGAAAAAACCGAAAATATAACCCGCGCAGTCGAGAGCAGCAGACGTTTCAACGCAAAAATAAGCGGTCCTCAAAAGGAGGTTCTCGCAATGCTCCGCTCGCAGTCAGGCATAGTACATGTCGAGGCGCTTCCTCAAAGAGACGGAGATGCTTATTCGTATCTCATTGAGAGCGATGTTGGAATAGATGTAAGAAAAAGCCTTTTCTTTGCGCTTGCAGAAAAGAGATGGCCGCTCATAGGTCTTGAATCAATGGGCATGAGCCTTGAAGACATCTTTATCGCGATAGTTGACCAAAGCTCTCCAAAGAACCGTTACGAGAGAGGCAAACGAACCAGGAATGTAAAGGCAGAGGCAGAGCAGGAGATAGCAAAGAGCATAATGAGCAATACAAGCAAGAGCGGCTCAGCGCGCTTCTCAGCCCTTTTCGATGAAGATAACAACTCCAAAGAAAACGATAACTAATGAAAGGAACGAAACAAAATGTTTGCAATATATAAAAAAGAGCTCCGTTCTTACTTTATAAACGCCATAGGATATGTTTTCGTAGGAGTATTTTTGGCAGCCGCGGCAATACTTTGCTGCTACACAACACTCGGTAGCCAGTCGTATGATGCATCATCTTACTTCACAATGCTGATATTCGCGTTTATAATTCTTATACCGCTTCTCACAATGAAGCTGTTTGCCGAGGAAAAGAAATTGCGTACCGAGCAGCTACTGCTTACAGCCCCCGTTTCAATATGGGAAATGGTACTTGGAAAATTCCTTGCGGCGTTCACACTGTTCACAGGCTGCGTTCTTGTATCCTGCATAAACTTCTTCCCTCTTTACTCATACGCAAGAGCGGAAAGAGCAGAGGCAACCTACTCCGAGCTTCATATAGGGCCGGTAACCGCTGAGATAATCTCCTGCCTCATTGGAATAATTCTTTTGGGCGCGGCGTTTATCTCTATCGGACTTTTCGTATCGTCACTTACCGAGAACCAGCTTGCAGCTGCGGTCGTAACCGTTTCGATAATATTCGTAATGCTCATACTCGACATGGTAAACAAATACATTGATGTGTACGCTATACGCTTTGTTATAAGCTGGATATGCGTGCTCAGCCGCTTCTCCAACTTTACAAACGGAATGCTGGAATTCTCGTCAATACTGTATTACCTGTCCATAACGGGAGTATTCCTTATGCTCACGGTGCGCATCTATGACAAGCGCCGTTGGGGCTGATAGGAAAGAAAGGCAGGTAAACAAATATGAAAATAAAAGCATCTACTGGGCGTAAGCTCCGCTACGGAGGAATGTCAGCGCTTATAACGGCGCTGATAATCGCCATCGTTATAATAGTGAATGTTATTTTCTCCGCTCTCTCACAAAAGTTTTTGTGGTATGTAGACCTTACCCCCGAGCTTCTCTATTCCATGTCGGACGAGGCGCTTGATATAATCGAAAACGGAGATGACAAGTTCGACTCGCTCTCCCCTATCGAAATGGTGGACAAGATAAGAGAGGAAAAACTCGCAGAAGATCCAAGCTTCGATTCCTCATCACTTATGATAAACATTATCTTCTGTAACGATCCCGACACGATTGACGAAAACTCAGCGCAGAGATATGTACACTACACAGCGCTTGAACTTGAAGAAAAGTTCCCCGACTATATCAATGTGGATTACTATAACATTATCAGAAATCCCTCGTCCGTATCGAGATTTAAGACCAATTCCCTTTCAAGAATATACACGACCAGCGTTATCATTGAATTTGGAACTGAATTCAGAATAAGAGAGATAAATTCCTTCTTCACCTTTGACGAAACCACAAGCGAAGAGCCTTGGGCATATAACGGTGAAAAGGCGTTCACCTCGTCAATACTTGCAGTTACCAGAGCAGAATCTCCCATAGCTTGTATAACAACAAACCACGGAGAGAGCTTTACTGATTATGAGTATATCAACACACTTGTTGACGCAGGCTATATCGTTCAGGAGCTCGACCTCAGATATCAGGAAATACCCGAAAAGTGCAGACTTATAGTCATATTCGATCCCAAGAGCGATTTTAGTGTAATAGACGGAGTTTCCGAGGTAGATGAAATATCCAAGCTTGACGATTTTCTTGACGGAACCAATTCCTTGATGGTATTCATGTCACCTGAAACTCAAAGACTTGACAAGCTTGAGGAATACCTTGAGGAATGGGGAGTTAAATTTGACAGACACACCGACAACGGCGGACAGGAAATATCCCACCTTATAAAGGACTCCTCTCAGTCGCTCACAGTTGACGGCTACACCTTCAAGGCTGACTATGTCACCACAGGACTTGGCGGAACCCTTACAAAGGACATGAGAAGTCGCCCCGTTGCTCAGAGCGTAATATTCTCAAACGCAATGTCTATTTCCTACTCAGATGTATATAACCCCACACACTACGCTCCCACAGACACATCTTCCGAAAATGATGAGGAGTACGATTACGCAACATACGCGAAAAACGGAACCTACCGCTCGATATATGATATATTCACCACAAGCGCAAGCGCCGAAGCGTATGCAGGAAATGTTTCAACCCCCGTTCGCAAGGCAACCGAGGTAAACAGAATAAAGCTAATGACCATCACCGAGGAGGCCAGAAACACTCAGGAGGATAACTACTCCTCTATCAAGGAATCTTCTTATGTAATAGCCTGCGGCTCTACGCAGTTCGCATCAAGCTCACTTCTCCAATCAAGTGCTTACGGAAACACAGACTTCCTGCTTACCGCGTTGCGCGCGATAGGAAAAGAGCCCGTTCCCGTGGGCCTTACATTCAAGCCCTTTGCGGACTCTACCATAGATACCGTAACGACATCGGAGGCAACCCAATATACGGTAGTGCTTGCAGTTATCCCCGCTATTATCGCAATGGCAACGGGCATAGTCGTCATCGTTAGGAGAAAGAACAGATGATAAAAAAGCAATCAACACTCATAAAGCGAAAAAGGGCAGCTGTAATAATATCTGTAATAACGGTATTGCTGCTCGCCATTGCGCTCGTTCTCGTGTTGGACTTTGTAAACGCCACCTCCGTGGAAGATCCCGCGGACGGAACGATATATTATATCCGCAAGAAAAACGATGTATATTCGCTGTATGACACAGACAAAAAGACCGTCATGCCGACAGACGAGGAATACGGATATTATGTAACACACGCAAACACGCTTATATCCGTTGACGCGAAAACGGGAGAATACGAGATAATCGCGACCGTGGACACAGAGGGCAACGAGCAGGTCGGCTTTAATCAACGAGTGCTCATGTTCCCTCATATCGAAAAAGCGAACATACTAAGCCTTGAAGTCCACAATCCCGATGGAGATTACACCTTTTCAAGATACAACCTCGAAAAGGAAAAGCTTGATCCCTCCGCAAACTTTATAATCGAAGGCTCTCCGCTCACCTCAATAAACGAGGAGGAGTTCTCCTCTCTTTATGTAGGCGCGGGATATACGATAACCACTCGTAAGATACAAGATCCAATAAAGGACGCAAACGGAGAGTTTTCCGAATACGGGCTCATACCGTGCAAGCGTGTGCGCGAGGTAATGGACGAGGACGGCGAATTCGTTCTTGACAAGAATGACAATTATATATACGAGGAATACGATTATGTTCCCGCTTATTATGTACTCACAGACATAGACGGTAACAAATACAAGGTAATTCTCGGCGACATGATGGTAACGGGTGGCGGATATTACGCCCAGTATGTAGATATATCGGGAGAAACCGAGGTCAAGCGTGACGCAGTTTATGTGCTCTCCGCTGACACGGGCGATTGCATACTTTCATCTGTTGAAAGATACGCAATGGCGCAGCTCACCTATCCCATGAACATGAACAACTACTTCAATGTAGAAAACTTCTATATAATCAACAAGAGCGAAAACTCCCTTACCGATTACGATGATCCGGTAGTAGGATTTTCCTATGTTGATATGTCGCTCAGAGAAAATACGATAAACGCAAATTTGCCTTACGAGTTCCTCGAAGGCTTTGAGCTTAACGGCTACACGCCATACTCCGACAGAATAGACACCTGTCTGCAATCGCTCTATTCGCCGTCAATAACCAAGATAGCAAAGCTCTCTCCCGATGTTGAGGACTTTGTAAAGTACGGTCTTATGAAGGACACAAGCGAAAACAATAGCGACACACCGAAATACGAAATGCTTCCCAAGCATATCATAGTGTTTAACTACAAGGTGCTTGACGATAATGGCAAGCATACCGAAACACTTCAACACCGCATATATGTAAGCGACATTACGGAAGACAACACCTATTATGCGTTTACCGAAATATATGTAGTGGACAGCAACGGAAAAGCTTCAAGCTCCGCCTCATATGACTATAACATGATAGTCGAGGTAGAGGATCATACCTTTGAATTTTTGAACTGGGATAGGTTTGATTGGATAAATTCCGGAATAGTAAATCTCAACATCTCATTCTGTGAAAAGATAACCATTACTACCCCCAACTACTCCAACACCTTCGTGCTGAACAATACCGTATTAAATTCCACCGATTCCACAAGCTCCACAACTCTCAAAGTACACGCTACCGACTCATCGGGCAACAGCAAGACAACATTCTCCCATATGAATGTTGAGGACGAGAGCGGAAATATATGGACAATTACGGGAACAGAGATAGTATGCTACTCCTCCGCAGGCAAGCAGCTTACCATAAAGACCGCGCATTACGATTATAATGTAATGGGCACTCAGGTACGCGTAATAAGCGGCGCTATTCCTTGCAAGGACGGAAGCAGGATATATGTTGACGCAAACGAGGTAAGAGTTGTAACGGGCGCAGGAACGACAACCTATGTAAGATACGATACAAATCTTTTCCGCAGATTTTATCAAACCTTGCTCTATGCTTCTATCTCGGACTCCTATGAGGTAACAAGCGAGCAGGAAGCAAGCATAACGACCAACGAAAATCTCCTTATGGTAATGGAGATAACCACATCGGAAGGTGAAACAAAGACCTACAAGTTCTACAAGCTCACCTCCCGTAAGGCTTATATCACTATCAACGGAAACGGCGGATTTTATGTCCTTACCGACCGTATTGAAAAAATAGTCAGCGATGCTCAAAAGTTTATGAACAATGAGCTTATTGATGCAACAGCTAAAAAATAACAAACAAAAAAATCTGCAAAGCTCAGGCTTTGCAGATTTTTTGTAACTAAGTCACTGAAATAAAATTCAAATTATGGTAAACTATATATACAGAGGAGGAAATATCCCCTCACAGTAATATCAAAGGAGAAATATTATGTCAGTATTAAATGTAACGAAAAGCAATTTTGAGGAAATAAAGAACTCGGGGAAAACCGTTCTCCTCGATTTCTATGCGGATTGGTGCGGCCCGTGTCGCATGGTGTCCCCAATAGTAGATGAAATAGCCGAGGAAAACCCCCAATACCTCGTTGGAAAAATAAATGTAGATAACGAGCCCGAGCTTGCGCAGGAATTTGAAGTGTTCAGCATACCCACGCTTGTAGTTCTTAAAAACGGAAGCGTAGCAAACCAGTCTGCTGGGGCAAGGCCAAAGGCTCAGATACTTTCAATGTTAGAGTGAAAGATCGCGCAAACGCTTTTTGTCAAGTATCCGTATTCCCTTTCTTGACACCTCGACCAGCCCATCTGAGGCAAAGGTTTTCAGCATTCTTGAAACGACCTCACGGGCAGAACCCATGTATTTTGCTATCTGCTCGTGAGTAAGCGTGATCGTATCGCCGCCGCTTTTGGCGACCTCGTCAAGCAAAAATATTGCAAGACGCTTATCCATTTTCATAAAAAGTATTTGCTGCATTATCCACATAACATCGGAAAATCTGCTAAGAGCGACCTCGAGAGCAAATATCTTGGCTTCCGACATTCTTTCCGAAAGGCTCTCATAGGCGCAACCGCCCACAACTATACACTGTGAGCTCTCCTCGCAATCAACAAAAACATCAAAGGTGATCGCGTTGAGCACACATGAGGCGGAAAGCATACACATATCCCCTGGAAATAAACGGTAGAGAGTTATCTCCTTACCCTCATCGGACAGAATATAAAGGCGCAGACAGCCTGTCCTTACGATAATAATTCCAGTACATTCGTTTCCGTCATGAATGGTAGCTCCCTTTTTGAATTTAACATCAAACGAGCTCCTGCAAAAGGTGTCCTTGTCAGCCTCGCTCATTCTTTCCCAAAAAGGAAATGTACGGGCAAGCAAGTCCCTCAGCTCCGCATCATTCATACCGTCACCCCCAAAAACAAATTGATAATTAAATTATATCATCTCGAATAAAATATGTCAACAACAGGAGAAAAATATATGCAACACTCTTATGACACCATAATAATCGGCGGAGGCCCTGCGGGATATACCGCCGCGCTCTATGCCGCCCGCGCAGGACTAGATACGCTTTTAATAGAAAGAATGTCAGCAGGAGGTCAGATGACGCTCACAGGCGACATCGACAACTACCCTGGATTTGACAAGGGCATTGACGGTTTCACGCTTGGAAGCACGATGCAGGCTGGCGCAGAGCGCTTTGGCGCTAAGACCGAGAACGCAGAGGTTATCGGCGCAGAGCTTGACGGAGATATAAAAAGAATATTCACTTCGGTTGGCGAGCGTCTTGCCCGAACCGTTATAATAGCGGCAGGGGCAGATCCCAAGGAGCTTGGCTTAAATGGAGAGCAAGAGCTCATCGGCAGAGGAGTTCATTACTGCGCGCACTGTGACGGACGCTTTTATAAGGGAAAGACCGTGGCAGTCATAGGCGGAGGAAATTCGGCAGTGTCCGATGCGCTTTACCTTTCCCGCCTTGCTATCAAGGTCTATCTCATACACCGTCGCGATACATTAAGGGCATCAAAAATATATACCGATGCGCTCAAAAAGGCAGAAAATATTGAAATACTTTATAACACGACCGTATCCGATTACATTCAAAGCGGAAGGCTCACGGGAGCTACCATAAGGAATGCGCTTTCAGGAGAGATGTCACAACTCACACTTGACGGCGTGTTCGTAAGTATTGGCAGAAAACCCTCGACAGCTCCCTTCGCCCACGCGCTCGAACTTGATGAGAACGGTTATATACGAGCTGACGAAACTACGAGGACACCTGTCAAGGGCGTGTTTGCCGCAGGCGACATTCGCACAAAGCACCTTCGCCAAATAGTAACGGCAGCCTCTGACGGAGCGATAGCCGCGTATTTTGCAGAGGAATATTTGTCGTCCATTTTATAAAAGCTCTCTTTTCAAATCTGTTGACTTTATAATAAATTTGTGATATAATTTACGATATAAAGCTAATAAATTCCCAATAAATGGGACATCATATTTTAAGAATTCGGAGGAAACAAAAATGAATATCACAAAAGACATAAGATATATCGGTGTCAACGACCACAAGGTTGACCTGTTCGAGGGACAGTATATAGTTCCCAACGGTATGTCTTACAACTCTTATGTAATACTTGACAACAAGATCGCCGTAATGGATACGGTAGACGCAAATTTCACGCACGAATGGCTGGATAACCTGCAAAATGTACTCGCAGGCAGATCCCCCGACTACCTCATAGTACAACACATGGAGCCCGACCACTCGGCAAATATATTCAACTTTGCAAAGACCTATCCCGAAGCTAAAATAGTATCTTCCGCAAAGGCGTTCGCTATGATGAAAAACTTTTTCGGAACTGAGTTTGAGGACAAAAGAATAGTTGTAGGTGAGGGCGACACGCTCTCGCTTGGAAAGCATGTTCTCACATTCGTGACCGCGCCCATGGTGCACTGGCCCGAGGTAATAGTAACATACGACAACACTGATAAGGTACTCTTCTCTGCTGACGGCTTTGGAAAATTCGGAGCGCTTGATGTAAACGAGGACTGGGCGTGCGAGGCAAGACGCTACTACATTGGAATAGTTGGAAAATACGGTGCTCAGGTGCAGGCGCTGCTCAAAAAGGCGGCAGGACTTGACATTGAGATGATCTGTCCCCTTCATGGCCCTGTGCTCAAAGAAAATCTCGGCTACTATATAGGACTTTATAACACATGGTCGAGCTACCAGCCCGAAACTGAGGGAGTAATGATAGCCTACACTTCAATATACGGCAACACCAAAAAGGCAGTTATTCGCCTTGCAGAAAAGCTTAAAGCAAACGGCTGCCCCAAGGTAGTGCTCACCGACCTTGCGAGAAGCGATATGGCAGAAGCAGTCGAGGACGCATTCCGTTACAGTAAGCTCGTTCTTGCAACAACGACCTACAACGCGGATATTTTCCCCTTTATGCGTCAATTTATAGAACACCTTACCGAGCGCAATTACAGCAACCGCACGGTAGCGTTTATAGAAAACGGAAGCTGGGCACCTCTGGCTACAAAGGTCATGAGGGGCATGCTTGAAAAAAGCAAGAATCTCACCTATGCGGATACAACGGTAAGGATCCTGTCCGCAATGAACGAGGAAAGCGCATCTCAGATAGACGCGCTGGCAAACGAGCTCTCCAAGGACTATCTTGCTCAGCAGAGTGAAACGGCAAACAAGAACGACCTTTCCGCGCTGTTCAATATAGGATACGGACTTTATGTCGTCACATCAAATGATGGCAAAAAGGACAACGGACTTATAGTAAA
>JAGCJD010000188.1 GCA_017648425.1 Clostridia bacterium
TCAAGCAACTCGTCCTCAAAACGTACGCTGTCAATAGTAGTAAGGAATGTTGTATGACGGCAGTGGTCAGACCAATATGTATCTATCATTCTTATTTCCGTGATTGTAGGATCTCTATCCTCAGTACGGAAATAATCACGACAAAATCTTATATCGTCAAGGTCCATAGCAAGACCGTAGTTCTGAACGAACTGTTCAAGAGCAGTGTCATCGTAATTGATAAATCCTTCTATAACCTTTACCTCGGTTGGAATTTCATACTCGAGCTTTAAGGTTTCGTGAGTAGCAAGTGATGCCTCACGGCTCTCTACGGGGTTTATAACATACTTCTTTATTGCCTCTACCTGCTCCTTGGAAAGATCACCAAACAAGCAGTATACTCTTGCCGTGCGAACAACGGGGCGTTCGCCACGAGAAATTATCTGAATACACTGAGCTGCGGAATCTGCTCTCTGGTCAAACTGACCGGGCAAATATTCAACGGCAAATATTGCATCGTATTCAGCGGGCGCTTCATATGTAACGATATCGAGCTGTGGCTCGGAGAAAACGGTATTTACCGAATAGTCAAACAGCGTCTTTTCAATGTTTTCAACATCGTATCTGTTATATAGGCGTATATCCGTCAGTTCTTTAATTCCAACTAGCTCTCTGATTTCATTCAAAAGGGACTTTGCCTCGTTTGCAAGCTCCTTCTTTTTTTCAACATATACTCTGTAAACCATTAGTATCTCCTTATTTCAACGCTTTAAGTGCCTTAGCACCTATATCGTTACGGTAAAATGCATTTTCAAAATTAACCTTGCCAACATTTGCGTACGCCTTGTTGATAGCCGCCGCCAGATCCTTACCCGTGGCAGTAACGCCAAGCACTCTGCCTCCTGCGGTAAGAAGCTTTTCTCCATCAAGCTTAGCTCCTGCGACATATACCTCAGCTTCAATATCGTTATCAACTGTAATCTGGTATCCACTTTGATATTTTCCAGGATATCCGCTTGACGCCATTACAACACAGCAAGCCGCTCCGTCAGAAAACTCAACGCTTGTATCTGCAAGTGTTCCATTGGTACAAGCCATCATTATTTTTAAAAGGTCGCCATTAAGCAAAGGAAGCACTACCTGCGTTTCGGGATCTCCAAAACGACAGTTATACTCAATTACCTTAGGTCCATCGGGGGTAAGCATAAGTCCAAAGTAAAGACAGCCCTTGAATGTGCGTCCCTCAGCGTTCATTGCGTTTATTGTAGGAACAAATATTTTTTCCATACATTCCTTAGCGATAGCATCTGTATAATACGGATTTGGCGCAATAGTTCCCATGCCACCTGTATTAAGTCCGCAATCGTTATCAAGCGCTCTCTTGTGGTCCATTGAGGAAACCATTGGAACAACGGTTTTTCCGTCCGTGAAAGAAAGTACGGACACCTCAGGACCAGTCAGGAATTCCTCAATTACTATTCTGCTTCCGCTTTCTCCAAACGCCTTATCCTGCATCATAGAGCGAACAGCGTCAATTGCTTCCTCTCTCGTCATAGCAATAACTACTCCCTTACCGAGAGCAAGGCCGTCCGCCTTGATAACAGTGGGAATAGGAGCGTCATTGAGATATTCAAGCGCCGCATCTATTTCAGTAAACACCTCGTACGCTGCCGTGGGAATACCGTATTTTTTCATAAGATTTTTTGAAAAGATCTTGCTTCCCTCAATTATTGCCGCATTCGCTTTCGGTCCAAAGCAAGGAATACCTACTTCGTTAAGAGCATCGACTGCGCCCAAAACCAGAGGATCATCGGGAGCGACTATGGCATAATCAATCTTATTTTCAAGCGCAAATTTAACTATACCGTCAATATCCTTAGCGCCGATATTTACGCACACAGCGTCAGCGGCAATTCCACCGTTACCGGGAAGCGCGTATATTTCCTCAACAAGAGGACTTTCCTTAACCTTTTTTATTATGGCGTGTTCTCTTCCGCCGCCACCTACAACTAATATCTTCATTTTGTTTTTTCCTTTACGGTAGAAATTAATGGTGGAAAAGTCGCATTCCGGTAAATGCCATTACCATATTGTATTTGTTACATGTTTCAATAACATTTTCGTCACGGATAGATCCGCCCGGTTCAGCAACATAGGTAACGCCGCTTCTGCGCGCTCTCTCTATGTTATCACCAAACGGGAAGAATGCATCGCTTCCGACAGATACACCTGTAATTGAAGCAAGATATTCCTTCTTTTCCTCTGCCGTCAAGGGAGCGGGTTGCTCTGTAAAGTAGTTCTGCCAATTTCCGTCAGCAAGAACATCCTCGCTCTGCTCGGATATATAAACATCTATTGTGTTGTCGCGATCGGGACGACCAAGTGTTGAGAGGAAAGGAAGCGCCAATACCTTGGGATGCTGACGAAGATGCCATATATCAGCCTTATTGCCCGCAAGTCTTGTACAGTGAATTCTGGACTGCTGACCTGCTCCTACTCCGATAGCCTGTCCGTCATACGCGTAACAAACAGAGTTTGACTGAGTATATTTAAGTGTAATAAGAGAAATTATAAGATCTCTTACAGCGCTCTCGGGCATATCCTTGTTTGCTGTAACGATGTTTTCAAGCAGAGCCTTGTCAATTTTAAAATTGTTTCTTCCCTGCTCAAAGGTAATTCCGTAAACCTGCTTACGCTCTATCTCTGCGGGAACATAATCTGCGTCTATTTTAACGATATTGTAATTTCCCTTTTTCTTTGTTTTGAGTATTTCAAGTGCTTCGTCAGTGTATCCGGGAGCAATTATTCCGTCAGACACCTCACGCTTGATTATATTTGCAGTGGTAGTGTCACAAACATCGCTGAGCGCTATCCAATCTCCGAACGAAGACATTCTGTCAGTTCCTCTTGCTCTCGCATAAGCGCACGCCAAGGGAGAATTATCAAGTCCCTCGATATCGTCAACAAAGCAAGCCTTTTTGAGTGCATCGCTGAGCGGAAGTCCAACTGCCGCAGATGTGGGACTTACATGCTTAAATGAGGTTGCGCAGGGCATTCCCGTTGCTTCCTTTAACTCCTTAACGAGCTGCCAGCTATTGAATGCATCAAGAAAGTTTATAAAGCCCGGGCGTCCGCAAAGTATCTCGATAGGAAGCTCCTTGCCGTCCTCCATAAATATTTTAGCAGGCTTCTGGTTGGGGTTACAGCCGTATTTAAGTTCGAATTCTTTCATGTCGTGCTCCTTTATACATTCTTATTGATTATAATTTCCTCAGGCTTACTTCCGTCAAGCGGAACGCATCTTACAAAAAGAGATACTTTGTTATCAGCGTTGAGGTTTGACCAAACGATGTCTGCAAGCTCCTTTGCTGTGTTGGGAAGCTCTACCATTTCAGGCTCACCGTAAAACGAGGGGATCGGGTTACCATCACACTCGTATGTGTGAATAAAATGACCAACTCCGTTCATGGGTGAATAACAGTAAAAATATCTGTTGCAGACCTCGGGATTTCCGTCACTGCTTTTAAGTATAGACA
>JAGCJD010000189.1 GCA_017648425.1 Clostridia bacterium
ACAAAAGCAAAATCCTCGGTAGGTACATCAGCATTTCTGCAAATGACAGATACACCCATTCCAATCGTCATTGGAAGATTGGGAAGAACACGAACGACACGAGCGCTTGCAAGAGATGTTGAAACAGTATCAACTGAAATTCCTGCGGCTATCGTAATATAAAGCTTGTCCTCGTGACCTTGACAAGCGGAAATCTCGTTTAAGACCTCTGGAAAATTCTGTGGCTTTACGGCAAGCAATACGCAGTTTGCGTCTTTTATTGCATCAGTTATACTGTTGCAGTATGCGTATGAACAATCACCGGTGGTAAGGTCGTTGTATTGATTGGTATTTTTATCGTAAAGTCGTATTTCCGATACAGAGCAAGAGCTCTTTTGTATTCCCGAAATTATGGCTTTCGCCATGTTTCCGACACCAAGAACCGCTAATCTATAATTCATAATTCGTTCTCCCAAAAGATATGGATATATTATAACAAAAAATTTTTAACAAACAATAAAATCTTATAGGTTATTTTATTATTTTTTATTGTATCTCATGATTTCAAAGGCAAAAACTGCGGCAGAGGCAGATGCGGAAAGGGAACCATTGAATGCAGTTCCGTAATCAATCCTTATTATCTCATCACATTTATCGAGAACTGCCCTTGAAATACCTCTTTTTTCTCCACCCAATATCAAGAGTAGAGGTTTTGAAAGGTCAGCTTCAAACAGGGAAACGGAATCGCGAATTCCTGCGCATGCGACCTTGTAGCCCTTTGATTTAAACAAGTTGATTGCTTCCTGAGTATCGCAAACATATGTTGGCAAAAGCTCCGATGTTCCGGCAGATGAGCGAGCAACAGTGCCTGCCGCAGATAGCCAATTTCGCTCACCGATTATCAATCCGTCAGCGCCGGACGCGTAAATAGACCTTATAGCGTTTCCAAAGTTATAAGGATCTTCAATGCCGTCAAGCAAATAATAAACACCGTTTTGTATAATTAAATCATTGTTAAGCGCGGGAAATGTACGCGGAGTGCATTCTGCAATAATTCCGCCATGTGTTGAGCCTACGACCAATGCATCTATGTTTTCACTTTTAGTGAAAACAACATCAAATCCCAATAATTCGGATTTTTTTTGTAAAAATGATATTTCCTTAGCTTTTGATTTTAATTTTCCTTTGTCAATGGAAACGGTAATTATCCGTCTGTCGCTCAATCTACACTCAATAGATCGAATTACGGCAGATATAGAGGGCATACCTTCAAAAATATTTGAATTGCTGTATTTTAAATTTTCCTTGATCATAACTATAATCCTCAAAATTTAATAATAAAAGTTAAAATCTCCACATATAAATATACAGAACAAATGATTGGAGATTGTTGATATGATGTACATTTCATCCGGTAAAGAGCGTTGCGTGATATTGGCTACATATTTGGTGGAAAATAATTCGACCGTAAGAGCAGCCGCGGCACATTTTGGAATTAGTAAAAGCACTGTACATAAGGATGTTACTCAAACACTTAAACGAGTGAATAAGCAGCTGTACTATAAGGTAAAGGAGCTCCTTGCGGTAAATAAGCAAGAAAGACATCTCCGCGGCGGAGAGGCAACAAGGCTCAAATATAACGGGGCAAAGAGTAATATAGCCATATCCTTACCAACGCAATCAATTATACAAAATGCAAATTTTGTATAATTAAGGGAATTGAAGTTTGTTAAAAATACAATAATTTACAAAATGTTTATTACTTTGCGCAAAATATGTGGTATAATTAATCCAACAATATTTTGATCAAATATTTGGAGGATTATATTATGGCACTGAAAATGAGATTTCTCTACTATTCCGGCAAATCAAAAATGAAGGTTATTTCTGAAGCTGTTAAGGCTGAATTTGATCTGTCACAGAACGCTAACGCGATCGACATTATTCCCCCTGCATACTCATGCGAGAATGAGCGCTTGGTAATTCTTGCTGTAACTGGCAAGAGTGAGCCTGACGATATACTTCGTCGCTTCTGCTCTGAGCTTAATAAGAAGAAGGCTCAAAATGTTGCTTTGCTTGTTGACGGCGATGAAAAGCTCGCGGCAAAGCTTTCAGAGGTACTTAAAGCTACCGGAACTAATTACATTGATAATGTAAAGTATGTAAAGTTCGGTGGAATTCCGTTCCTTGGAGGAAAGCTTACTGATGATGAAAAGTCAGATATACTCAAGTGGGTACACGATATTGTTGACAGCATTCAATAATTTTTATCAAACCGCCGTTTATACGGCGGTTTGTTTTATTTAGCTGCTGTCTTTACCGTGGAGATAGAATCTATTAAAAGCTCACCGTTCGCATTAGATATAGTAACATACTGCTTCTTTGAGCCCTCGCCGATATCTCGTCTGAATGTCCCATTGTTCTCGTAAATTTTGTATTCCAGACAATATAAATATTTTGTATAATTGCTCTCGCTTTCCTCTGAAATATATGTTATTTTTACATCATATATTTTTTGCATTGTGAAGGTGTTCAGTGGCGAATTGCTTTTGTAGTATGCATCACTGAAGTTTTTGTTGTAGGATATATGGTCGCCGTAAATTATGTCGTATATCATTTCAACAATAAATTCAACGGTGTCGCCATGCTCTTTTGCTGTTTCCCTATTGATACCAATTGTCAGGTTTGTTGTGGAATCAGTGTATTCAATAAATCCGCCGTTGATCAACTGAGTGTATTCTTGGTCATTAAAAATATCCTCGTTATAGTCTGCGGGATAAAAATCGTAATCGATTTCAGTTATATCATTTTTTTCTTGAATGCTATCAATTATAATCGATGCAATAAGCAATAATACAATCAAAGCACATATTATTGCAATAGCGATTAGCAGATTTTTCTTTGCTCGTTTTTTTGCATTTATTGAATTATTCTGCTCATTCATAAATCAAATTCTGCCCTTCTCTGTGACGATAATATAATATTATCATAAAACGAGGTTTTTTTCAAGAATTATTGACTATATTTATTTAAATTTTTATTAAATAATAGAAAAATACATTGTAAAAATGCGTTATGTATGATATAATAAAATGTATTTTTATATGGCGAGGTAATTGTTGTGAAATATTTGATTTTAATACCTGATGGAATGGCAGATACGCCTATAAAGGAGCTTGGAGATCTTACACCTATGCAAAAGGCAAAAAAGCCTATGATGGACGCATTAGCATCAAGGAGTATTGTTGGTAAGGTGTCTAATGTCCCTGATGGAATGGTACCTGAGAGTGATACGGCTAACATGGCAATTCTGTCCTTCGATCCAAAAATATATTCAAAGGGACGCTCCCCACTTGAAGCTGTTAGTATGGGAATTGAAATGAAGCCCGATGAAACCGCTTACAGATGTAATGTCGTTACGCTTACTGAGGAGCAGGAAAATTATGAGGATAGAATAATTGTTGACCATAGCGCTGACGAGATCACTACCGAAGAAGCTGATAAGCTCATTAAAACTCTTGAGGAAAAGCTCGGTGATGATATGAGGACATTTTATACGGGTGTCAGCTATCGCCACTGCATTATATGGAAAAATAGTTACGACAAGTATAATTTTATGCGTCCTCATGATATTTTAGGTAAACGAATTGGCGAATATTTGCCCAAAGTTGATGACGGCGGAGAGAAATTTCTTGATCTTATGAGAGCATCATACGATATACTCAAGGATCACCCCGTAAACATTGACCGTAAGGCAAGAGGATTAAAGCCAGCTAACTCAGCGTGGTTGTGGAGCCCTGGAAAGAAGCCTCAGCTTCCCTCTTTTAAGGAAAAATGGGGACTTGATGCGGCTGTTATTTCTGCCGTTGATTTGATAAAAGGCATAGGGCTTTGCGCTGAAATGAAATCAATAGATGTTGACGGCGCAACAGGAAATGTACACACCAACTACGCTGGA
>JAGCJD010000190.1 GCA_017648425.1 Clostridia bacterium
CTCGAGCTATACATAATAACTGCTTTTGACCCTGTGAAAGAGATCCTCCATCTTCTGTAATTACGGTATCATAGCCGTTTGGTAAGCGCCTTATAAAGCTGTGCGCGTGGGCTTGCTTTGCTGCGCGGATTATTTCCTCATCACTTGCTATGGAATTGCCGAATGCAATATTTTCCTTGATAGTGCCGGGACAGAGCCATGTGTCTTGAAGCACCATGCCAAAAGAGCTTCTCAGTGAATGTCTGGAAATATCGTTAATGTTTATTCCATTAAGCAATATTTCTCCGCCACTTACATCATAAAACCGCATTAATAGATTTATTAAAGTTGTTTTTCCGCATCCCGTAGGACCAACGATTGCTATGTGCTCACCTGAGTTTACTTTTAAATTGAAGTCCTTTATGAGAGGCTTGTCGGGAGTGTAAGAAAAGCAAACATTCTTGAATTCTATGCTCACGCAGTTATCATTCGAAATTTCTTCTTTGTCGTTATCCGTAAGTATGGGCGCGTTTATAAGATCAAAAACTCTTTGTGCGCATACTATTGAGTTTTGCAGCTCAGTTACAACTCCTGAAATCTCATTAAATGGTTTTGTATATTGAGTACAATATGCAAGAAAGCTTGATAGCATTCCAACAGTCAGCACGGAACCTGCACTTATGCAAGCAAATGCTCCAGCAAGAGCTACTATTGCGTAAACGACAGCGTTTACAAAGCGAGTTGATGGATTTGTAAGCGAAGAAAAAAAAGTTGCTCTCAGAGAAGCCTTGCTGAGCTTATTATTTACTTCATTGAAATTCTCACTTGCTTCTTCCTCATAATTAAATGCATATACCAGCTTGTGACCTGAAATATATTCGTCAATAATAGTTGTTTGCTCGCCCCTGATCTTTGATTGTAGCAAGAACATTGAATGGGTTTTCTTGGCAATAAAGGCTGCAACAAAAAGAGATAGCGGCGTCAAAATTATGACTAACAGGGTTATAGGAGGACTGATTATAAGCATAAAGACTATTGTACCCAAAATGGTTAAAATTCCGTTGAATAGTTGTGTAAAACCAAGCAACAATCCGTCAGCAAACTGATCGGTATCGGTTATTATCCTGCTTATTATATCGCCTGTTTTATTGGCGTCAATATAAGATATCGGGGTGCTTTGTATTCTTACAAAAGCCTCGTGTCTTACATTTCTTACTATACCGTAGGTCATTCTGTTATTAAGGACATTTATTATCCATTGACAAAGAGCAGTGATAAGTATTGATACGCCTGCCTTGAAAAGCACTTTTGAAATGGCGGAAAAATCAACATTACCCGCGCCGATAGCCAAATCAATAGCTTGACCTATGAGAATAGGAATGTAAACAGAAAGGGAGACAGAAAATGCTGTTAAAATTACGGAAATAAAGAAGTAAATCTTGTAGCGCTTTAAATATCTAAGTATTTCGAAAAAGGTTTTGATATTAGATGTTTTAGTTTTTTTCATTTATCCTCACCTCCTTGACAGATTTGTGAGGCATAAATGTCATTATAAATGTTACAATTTTCAAGCAATTGCTTGTGTGTGCCCATACCAACGATCTCGCCGTCATCAAGAACGATTATAAGATCTGAGTGAATTATAGAGCTTACTCGTTGTGATATAATAAACAGGGTAGGGGAATAATCAAGATCTCGTATAGCTCGTTTAAGCTTTGATTCGGTTACATAGTCAAGCGCGGACGAGGAATCGTCAAGAATTAATATTTCAGGCTTTTTTAAAAGTGCTCGCGCAATGGTCAAGCGTTGCTTTTGACCGCCTGAAAAATTGTTTCCACCCTGAGATACCTCAGTATCAAGTCCTTGATTGTCTTCAACAAAATCTTTTGCCTGAGCGTTTTCCAGTGCCTTCCATATTTCTTCGTCAGTGGCGTTCTTGATACTCATTTTCATATTTGAACGAATGCTTCCCTTGAAAAGCACTGCCTTTTGAGGAACTATGCCAACAATGTCGCAAAGTTCATTTTTTGTGTATAGCAAGGAGTTTTTTCCTTTAATGAATATCTCTCCGTTTTGAGGTTGATACAATAAGGGAATTAAATTGACAAGCGTTGTCTTTCCCGAACCTGTACCACCTATAATACCAACTGTCTGACCGTGAGCAACTGAGAATGTAATATTATTGACCGCAGGATCGCCTGAGGTATTATAAGCGAACGATACATTTTTAAAGCTAACAACAGAACTATCGTTTATGGTTTCAGTCATAGGGGCATTCTTTTTTTCGGGCTGTGTATTCATAATAGAAGAAACACGCGAAGCGCTTGCCGCCGCCTTATTAAGAGTTATTATAAGTGAAGCAAGCTTTATAAGCTCAACAAGTATTTGTGACATATAATTGTAGAGCGCAACGAGTTCTCCCTGAGATATCACACCGCTGTCTATGCTTATCGCGCCAAGTTTTATAAGGACAATTATTGCAAAATTTATAATGACATATGTTACGGGGTTCATGAGCGCCGAGATTTTTCCCGCAAAGAGCTGAATTTTGGTAAGGGAGTTATTGCCTGTATCAAATTCGCTAATCTCGTCCTGCTCCTTATTAAAGGCGCGAACTACACGAGTTCCGTTATAGTTTGAGCGTATTTTGCCAAGAACAGTATCAAGGCTTGATTGCGATTTTTTATAAAGGGGAATGCTTATAAGCATGATGCCAAAGACAACTATTGCCAAAAGCGGAATAGCAAAAGCAAAAATAAGAGCAAGCTTTGAATTAATTGTAAACGCCATTATCATAGCACCAAAGACAATAAATGGCGAACGCATGAACAAGCGTAAAAACATATTGATACCCGTTTGAACGGAATTAACATCTCCCGTCATTCTTGTAATAAGCGTTGATACTCCAAGCTTGTCTGTATCGGAATATGAAAAGGATTGAATATGAGTAAACAGCTCGCTTCTCAGGCGTGTTGAAAAGGTTACGGCAGCCTTTGCGGCAAAATACTGTGCAAAAACTGCGCAAGCAAGACCTATTATACCTAATGCAAGCATTACGCCGCACATTGAAAATATAACATCGGGGCGATTTTCGCCGATTCCCACATCAATTATTCTTGAAACAGCAAGAGGAATGAGAAGCTCAAATATAGCCTCAAGCATTTTGAATATCGGCGCAAGAATGGCGCGTCCACGATAACCCTTAAAATATTTAAGCAGTGCCTTCAAAATTTTTCCTCCTTCTAGAATACTATAATAATATATTATAATATAAAAATAAAAAAAATTCAACTATTTATTTAAAAAGTATTGCAAAAAACAAAAAAATATGATATAATGTTCAGCGTTATGGAGGCATAGCTCAGTTGGTTAGAGTACTTGCTTGACATGCAAGGGGTCGCAGATTCGAGTTCTGCTGTCTCCACCATAAAAAAGCGAGGGAGATTTTCTCCCTCGCTTTTTTATGCTATGTTGCTTTTAAAATATAACGAGCTCGGTTAATAAGAGTTTTGATTTTTATTCCTCCGCAACATATCATAAGTACAATATAAATCAATGCTGAAAGCAGAATGCTTATCCAAATATTACTGCCATGAGTGCGGCTCATAATAAAATGAACTGCCTTGGTCGAAGCGATAACACACGCCAGCGGTCGCGCTATCCAAAGCATTACATGCGTCTTTACGCCGCTTTTGCTTAACAATCGTGTTATGCTGAGAGTTGCGTTAAGTATTTCGGTAAAGTAAACAGTGATTATGTAGCCCTTTATTCCCATAATGGGTAACAAAATTGCTACAAGAATTACAGATATTGAAGCATCTGCGATGTTTACCCACATAGTATATATATGCTCTCCAAGCCCTTTTAGCATTGAATCAACTGCCGTATCAAGATACATAACAGGGACAAGAGGCGCAACGAATAATATATATTTCGCAGAATCTAAATCATTAAAAAGTACCGCGCCGAATTCTTGCGAAAGACATATCATAACCCCCGCAACGCCAATAGAATAAAGCAACACAGTTTTAAGCACACGTGCGATTATTCGTTCTATGCGTTCAGCGTCCCCC
>JAGCJD010000191.1 GCA_017648425.1 Clostridia bacterium
ATCGGTAACGATCTCACCTGTTTCATCTGTTATATAAATATAGGTCTCGTTGCCATCAAAACAAGATATAAGCGTTGCCGCAAGGCAAAGCACAATTGCAAGCGCTATTGCAATTTTCCATGTAAATTTCATTTTTTATCCTCCATGTATTTTCACTATCTATTGCTCTGTAAAGCAAAGCCCTGCGAATTCGCAGGGCTTTTTATTATATCAATTCAATCAGTGAATTATGCAACGCTCGGTATCCTTGTCAAAGATATGAAGTCTTGTCATATCAAAGTTGACAGTGATCTTCTGTCCAGCTCTAGATGTGGATCTGGGAGATACGCGCGCTATGAGCTTAGTTTCCTCGCCTGCGTTGAGGTAGAGATATATCTCAGCACCCATAAGCTCTGTAACATCAACATCAACATCAAACGATGTCTCAGGATTTGCAGCAACAACCTCAGCGTTGTCGTTGATAGCTTCGGGACGAAGTCCTACAACAACCTCTTGTCCTATGTAGTCAGCAAGCTCGGGAGCATTTGCCTTATCAGCGGGAAGTTTAAGTGAAACGCCCTCAAAGTCAAAGTAAACATCATCGCCCTTCTTGTGGAGCTTACCGTTTATAAAGTTCATCTGAGGTGTTCCGATAAATCCTGCAACGAAGATATTGCAAGGCTTATCATAAAGTGTCTGAGGAGTATCTACCTGCTGGATAAGACCGTCCTTCATAACAACTATTCTGGTAGCCATGGTCATAGCCTCTACCTGGTCGTGAGTAACATATACGAATGTTGTTCCTACACGCTCATGGAGCTTTGTAAGCTCGGTTCTCATGGCAGCACGAAGCTTTGCGTCAAGGTTTGAAAGCGGCTCGTCAAGAAGGAATACCATGGGGTTACGAACGATCGCACGACCGAGCGCAACACGCTGCTTCTGACCACCGGACAAAGCCTTGGGCTTTCTGTCAAGAAGGTGGGTAATGTCAAGAACTCTTGCAGCTTCCTCAACACGGCGCTTGATCTCCTCCTTGGGAGTCTTGTTGAGCTTAAGTCCAAAGGACATATTCTCAAATACGGACATGTGAGGATAAAGAGCGTAGTTCTGGAAAACCATTGCTATCTTTCTATCCTTAGGTGCTACATCGTTTACGAGTCTGTCGCCGATAAACAACTCACCCTCGGTGATTTCTTCAAGACCTGCTATCATACGGAGAGTTGTTGTCTTTCCGCATCCGGAAGGTCCGACAAATACGATAAACTCTTTGTCTTTAACTTCAAGGTTAAAATCCGAAACCGCGGTAACACCGCCCGGATACTTTTTGTAAATGTGTCTGAGTGACAAGCTTGCCATTTGGTTTTTTCCTCCTAAAACTTATACAAGTTATTTGATACATTTTTCGTACTGTAATATTATAACACAAATCAAAAAAAATTGAAAGATGGTAACTTAACAAATTTTTTTATTTTTTTTGGTACTTTTGCACAAAATGCGGTTTATTTTGTAAAATCCGTGTCAAGTCTCTATTGTAAAGGTAAATTTATTTTACATTTTTCATTGTGAGAGATATTCTCTTTTTCTTTATATCTACTTCAAGCACTCTGACCTTTACATTATCTCCAAGTCTTACCACCTCGGACGGATGCTTTACGAATTTGTCGGAAAGCTGAGAGATGTGTACAAGTCCGTCCTGATGAACTCCTATGTCAACGAACGCGCCAAAATCTATTACATTTCTTACAACACCGTCAAGCACCATGTCGGGTTTAAGGTCCTCTATTGCAAGAACATCTGCTCGTAGCGTGGGAGGCGTCATATTATCTCTTACATCGCGTCCGGGCTTTTCAAGCTCGGAGATTATATCCATAAGCGTGGGTTCTCCCACTCCGCACTCGGCGCAGACCTTATCTACTCCGTATGCCTTTACCTTTTCTCTTATCTCGCCAAGTCTTCCCTCGGAAATATCCTCTTTGTCGTATCCGAACATGGCGATAAGCTTTCTCGCCGCGTCATATGACTCGGGGTGAACTCCCGTGTTATCCAATATTTCCTTTGATGTAGGAACTCTCAAAAATCCAGCGCACTGCTCAAACGCCTTTGCGCCAACTCTCGGAACTTTAAGTATTTCCGCGCGGGATTTGAATTCTCCGTTTTCCTCGCGGTATTTTACGATATTCTTGGCACTCGTTGCGTTTATTCCCGAAATGTAGGAAAGCAAGGAATAGGAAGCTGTATTAACATCGACTCCTACTGCGTTTACGCAGTCCTCAACAACTCCTTCAAGCGCTCCGTCAAGTCGAGCAGGCTTCATATCATGCTGATACTGTCCGACACCTATGGACTTGGGATCTATTTTTACAAGCTCGGCAAGAGGGTCCTGCAAGCGTCTTGCAATAGACACAGCCGACCTTTGCATTACATCAAAATCAGGAAATTCCTCAGCGGCAAGCTTTGATGCGGAATATACCGAAGCGCCCGCCTCACTGATAATTATATATTTACAGTCGTAGCTTACGGTTTTGAGCGTGTCCGCAATAAACTTCTCGCTCTCGCGCGATGCCGTTCCGTTACCGATAGCAATTACATCTACCTTGTATTTCTCGACCATCTTTTTGATTATCTTTGCGGCTTCCTCGGTCTTGAACTTGCTGTGCGTGGTAGGATAGACCACCGCTGTATCAAGCACCTTTCCCGTCTTATCAACGATCGCTGTCTTACAGCCGTTTATATATCCTGGGTCAAAGCCCATAACCGTTTTTCCCTTTAACGGAGTTTGCATGAGCAATGGCTTTAAGTTATCGGCAAAGAGCTTTATTGCTCCCTCTCCCGCAGCATCAAAGAGGTCATTTCTAATCTCCCTTTCAATAGACGGCGCTATAAGTCTGTCATATCCGTCTACAACTGCGCTCTCTATATATTTTACCGCAGGGCTCTTGGGGTTGCTTATAAGCTCGGAGCAAAGATAGTTAAGTATCATTCCCTTTTCAACGGTGACTGTGACCTTTAAGAACTCTTCCTTCTCTCCTCTGTTTATTGCAAGAACTCTGTGCGAGGGTATCTTATTTATCTTATCCGAGTAATCGTAATACTGTGAATATACGGAATCCTCCTCAGTCGCGCCCTTGGTAAATATAAAGCCTGTATCAAAGGTAGCCTTTCTTACGGTCTTTCTAAATTCCGCATTATCGGACACACTCTCTGCGATAATATCGCACGCACCCGCCAGCGCTTCTTCAACGCTAGCAACACCCTTTTCCTCGCTGATATAAGCCTCAGCCTGTATCTCTATGGACGGCTCGTAGCTGTCGCTCTGTGCCATAATAAGCTCTGCAAGAGGTTCAAGTCCCTTTTCCTTTGCGACAGACGCGCGCGTCTTTCTGTGAGGACGGAATGGACGGTAAATATCGTCAACCTCGGTTATAGTTTTTGCGTTATCTATCGCAAGAGCTATCTCATCGGTCATTTTTCCCATTTCAGTTATGAGATTTTTTACCTCCTCCTTTCGCTTTTCTATGTTGCGAAGGTAGGTAAGTCTATCGTCAAGGTCGCGCAAAAGCACATCGTCAAGTCCACCCGTTTCCTCCTTACGATAACGGGAGATAAACGGTATCGTGTTGCCCTCGTCAATGAGCGCCACCGTCTTTTCTACCTGTGCTTCCTTGATCTTGAATTCCTCAGCCAGCTTTTTGATAATGTCCATGTCTTTTCTCCGTTTATGTATAATTTAATGATTTGCGTTTGCTTCAAGCTCGGATATCTCACTATCGGTAAGATATCTCCACTCACCTCGTCCAAGCGAGGTGTCAAGCGTAAGATTTGCAAAGCTTACGCGTTCAAGATATGTTATCTTGTTC
>JAGCJD010000192.1 GCA_017648425.1 Clostridia bacterium
GACTTGAGAACTACATCGAACTCAGTCTTCTCTTCTGCTGCGGGAGCTGCTGCTCCACCTGCTACTGCAACAACGCCAACAGGAGCTGCTGCGGATACGCCGAACTCTTCCTCAACTGCCTTAACGAGGTCAGCAAGTTCAATAATTGTAAGTGTCTTGATTTCTTCAAGAATGTTTGTAATCTTTTCAGATGCCATTTTAATTTTCCTCCTTAAATGGAATGTTTTTTTAATAAATTTTTACGCGTATTTACGCTGATTTTGTTTGCAGATCAAGCTTCTGCAGGAGCTTCTGCTGCGGGAGCTTCCTCCGTTGCAGGTGCAGCTTCCTCTGCTGCGGGCGCAGCTTCTGCTGCGGGAGCTTCCTCGCCCTTGTCCACAACTGCTTGGAGCGCGTATGCAAGTCCGTAAAGAGGGGACTTGATGCTTCCAAGGAACTTTGCAATGAGGACTTCCTTCGAGGGAATGTCAGCGAGCTGCTTAACTGTTGCTTCATCAACAACGCGTCCGTCAAGGTAACCTGCGAGGATCTGGAATGACTCGATCTTCTCAGCATATTCCTTAAGAACCTTTGCGGGAGCAACTGCATCGGTCGTACCAACTGCGATAGCGGTCATACCTACAAGGTACTGCTTCATGTCGGAAAGACCAACCTCGTCACAAGCTCTGCCTGTGAGGGAGTTCTTTAAAACAGTGTACTCAACGCCTGCTTCTCTAAGAGCTCTACGCATCTTGGTGTCGTCTTCAACAGTGATACCCTGATAGTTAACGACAACGCCTGCGGGAGAATTCTTAAGCTTTTCGGCGAGTTCAGCAACAACAGCCTGCTTATGTTCAAGAATGGATTTGCTTGGCATGTTTTTACCTCCTATGAGAATTTAGCAGGGAAAAAGAAAAATCTTTTCTACGGTGGGCGCGCTGACACCGAGAAAAGACATAATTAACACAATGATTAAATTAGATCATTTTCCTCGGCAGGAGAGCATTAAGCCTTTACCGTAAACCTGCTGTCTTTGGATAACAGACGCTATTATACCACATCGCAAATGGTTTGTCAATACCTTTTTTGAAAAAATGTCAAAAAAATTTTGGCCTCATTCCATATTCGCGGACAGAACCGAAAATGTGCACAAAAATTAATAAAAAATATGTTTTAATAGCTGAAAAAGCATACTTGTCCTTGACAAAAATTATATATATATGATATAATATAATGAATATATATAAAATCGAGAACTATGTTCCAAGGAGAGTTGTTATGGATATAAAGCCCTTTGATAAAAAGGTTTGGCTTTCCTCGCCGACTATGCACGGAGAGGAGCTTGAATATGTGACTGAGGCTTATAATACCAACTGGGTATCAACGGTTGGTGAGAATATAAATGTGATAGAGAAGGAGATATGCGAATACACGGGAGTTTCAAGAGCAGTGGCTCTGTCCTGCGGAACTGCAGCGCTCCACCTTGCAATAAAGCTCTCGGGCGTTAAGGCGGGAGATAGAGTGTTCTGTACCGATGTAACCTTTGGCGCGACTGTAAACCCCGTTGTTTACGAGGGCGGTATCCCCGTGTTCATAGACACGGAGTACGGCACTTGGAATATGTGTCCCGAGGCGCTCAGGAGAGCGTTTGAGCTTTACCCCGATGTCAAGGTCGTGATTGCCGTCAACCTCTACGGAACGCCCGCAAGGCTTGACGAGATAAGGGAGATATGCCGAGAGCACGGAGCAACGCTTATCGAGGACGCAGCTGAAAGCTTGGGCGCTACCTACAAGGGACGCCAGACGGGAACATTCGGCAAATACAACGCAATATCCTTTAACGGCAACAAGATAATCACGGGTTCGTCTGGCGGTATGCTTCTTACCGACTGTGACGAGGCGGCGGCAAGGGCGCGCAAGTGGTCAACGCAGAGTCGCGACAACGCGCCGTGGTATCAGCACACTGAGCTTGGCTACAACTACCGCATGAGCAATATAATTGCGGGAATGGTTCGCGGACAGCTTATTTACCTTGACAAGCATGTTGCGAGAAAAAAGCATATTTATGAGAGATACAAGGCGGGCTTTTCCGACCTGCCCGTGAGCATGAACCCATACATTGAGGGAGAGATGCAGCCGAACTTTTGGCTTTCCTGCCTCATAATAGATAAGGACGCTATGTGCCCTCAGCAGAGAAGCGATTGCGAGGCATCGTATATACCGCAAAGCGGAAAGAGCTGTCCTACGCAGATACTTGAAGCGCTTGCCGCTATAAACGCGGAGGGCAGACCGATATGGAAGCCCATGCATCTGCAACCGATATTCAGCGGCTGTGATTTTGTTACCAAGGAGCAGGGCTCTGCCGATGTCGGAGCTGATATTTTTGCAAGAGGACTTTGCCTGCCGAGTGACATAAAGATGACGGACGAGGAGCAGGACAGAATAATCGCGGCTGTCAGAGCTTGCTTTGAATGATTTTTTAGGAGTACTTATGTACGCAAGATTTTTTAAGAGATTTTTCGATATTATCCTTTCGTTTTTGGCGATAAGTGTGCTTTCACCTATACTGCTTTTGCTTATAGTCATCGGCGCGATAGCTATGAGGGGCAATCCGTTTTTCTGTCAGCCAAGACCTACCAAAAAGGGTAAGGACGGCAGAGAGAGGATATTCAAGCTGATAAAATTCAGAACTATGACTAACGAGCGGGACGCGGACGGGAATTTATTACCTGACGGCGAAAGGCTCATTCCTTACGGAAGATTTTTAAGGAGCACATCGCTTGACGAGCTTCCCGAGCTTTTGAACATTCTTGTAGGAGATATGTCAATAGTCGGACCTCGCCCACAGCTCGTCCGTGATATGACATTCATGACAGATGAGCAGAGAGAGCGCCACGCCGTCAGAGGCGGACTTACGGGACTTGCCCAGGTCAGCGGCAGAAACAATGTGACATGGGAGCAAAAGCTCGAATACGACCTTGAATATGTCCGCGGCGGAATTACGCTGTGGGGCGATATAAAAATAATTTTGAGGACGGTTGGCAAGGTGTTAAAGCGCAGTGACACTGTCCGAGAGGGAACACAGAGCGATATCGACTTTGGCGATTGGCTCATACAAGAGGGTAGAATAGATAAAATTACATACGATGAAA
>JAGCJD010000193.1 GCA_017648425.1 Clostridia bacterium
CATAAAAATCGGACAAAAACTGTTGTCCCTATTATAACTCACTCCTGAAGTGTGTTCAAATAGGGACAACTTTTTTCATATATTTTCCTGTTTTACCATGTTATGATGCCTTTGCCATGGGCATTTGTGCGGCGTTCAGCATATTTTCAATGAAAATGCCGTAGCCTGTGGTCGGATCATTGATCAGCACGTGCGTCACAGCGCCGACGAGCTTGCCGTTTTGGATTATGGGTGAGCCTGACATTCCTTGAATTATACCACCCGTTTTTTCTATCCGGGCAGGTTCTGTTACCTTTACGGTATAGCATTTGTTACTTGTTGACTCTGTTTGTATATTGCTTATTTCGATCTCATATTTTTGAGGTGTCGTTCCGTCAAGCGTTGAGAGGATATAGGCTTTGCCCGATGTTATCTCTCTCCTTGTTCCAACTGACATCAGCTCGCCTGAAAAGCCTTGAGGTAAGGTTGCGAACGCTCCGAAAACTCCACAGTCTGTGTTTTTTAGAAGAGCTCCGTTCTTTCCTGAGCTGAAATATCCGCTCACCTCGCCCGGAGCGCCTGAAAGCCCTTTGACAACTCCGTTTATCGTTACTCCCACGACAGAGCCTCTTTGCATGGATATGAGCCTTCCTGTTTGACTGTCACAAATTCCGTGTCCCAATCCGCCAAAGGAGAGCGTTTGTGGATCTATATAGGTTACTGTTCCTATACCTGCGCCACTGTCGCGGACGAACATTCCCGTTTTGTATTTGCCTTCATCAGTGCAGTAAACTGGATTAAGTGTCGTTGTCTGTTGCTTACCGTTTCGAGAATATACTATCTTTATCGGTTGTCCATTGCTGTTTTCCGCAACTTGGGATATATGGGTGGAATCCGCAACGGCTTCGCCATTTATTTTCAAAATTACATCGTTTGCCTTAAGACCTGCATCTTTTGCCGGACTTTTGCTTCCGTTTTGCGTTTTTACATTGGTTATCTCTGTTACTATAACGCCCTCGGTCATGAATTTAACGCCAAATGGTATACCGCCGACATAAAGTTTTAGTTCCGAGTAGTCTATATTGCTTGCCCTTGTTGATGCTTGCAGAGCGCTTGTTGGGGCGAGCGTAATACCATAATTTGTAAATCCGCTTACGCAAAGTACGGATTCGTTACCTATGGGTATTGCTGCCGCTGTTGCAAGACCTCCGAGCACACAAAATACAAGCAGTAAGGAAAACGCGTGCTTCAAAAATTTTTTTGCCATGTTTTTTCCTTTCGATTGATTTTTTTGCGTCTTTTAGGCGCACTATTATAATGTGTAAAGAAAGCATTAAAATACTAAGTAATTTTGAGGTGTAAATCCATATTTTTTATAAGTAAATTTTAGAGAATTTTTGTTTTTTCTGTTTTTATATTTTAATTTAACGGGTGTATATGAAAAAAAGAAATAAAAACATGAAAAGCATTTTGTAAAAATCATTTTGCTTTCGCTTGACCTTTTTTAGCGCAAAACATATTGACATATAAATTGAAAAATGGTATAATAAAATTAGTTAGGTAACTAACTAATTTTTGTTTTTTGGGGGCAGTTAAAAATGGCAAAGGGCAAAGAAAGCATTCCGCTTCCAATAGCGCGGGCGGAGCTCAGTGATAATCCTGTTAAGCTATGTAATGAGATAGCTCGTATTTTCAGAGCCAGAATGAGAGAGAATGGCGACCACGAGGGAGTTATGTCACAGCATGGTGCGAGGCTTGTGCTTTCTCTTCTTGCGATAGCTGACGGAAGAACTCAAAAGGAGCTTGCGGATATTACGCGTCTAAGACCGCCAACGGTGAGCGTTATTCTGCGTAGAATGGCGGAGGAGGGCATGGTAGAGATAAAGTCCTCAGAGAGC
>JAGCJD010000194.1 GCA_017648425.1 Clostridia bacterium
GACGAGTTTTATCCAAGTCCAAGGGGCAGAAAGGAAATACCGATAATCGGCGAAATACGCGCGGGCTCTCCTATAATTACAAATGAAACACTGCTTGGGACAGAGCTTGCCGATGTTGATGACGCTGAGGAATATTTCTTTTTGAAGATATGTGGTGACAGCATGAAGAATGTGGGCATAATAGACGGCTCGCTTGTGCTGTTCCGTAAGCAGCAATATGCTGAGGAGGGCGATATAGTGGCGTGTCTTGTCGGTGGTGACAGCGCGACGGTAAAACGCTTTTCAAGGGTAAAGAGAAATGTGTATCTTATTCCCGAAAACGAAAGCTATTCTCCAATAAAGCTGACAGCCGAGGATTTTGAAACGGGCGAGGCGAGGATACTTGGAGTCGCGCTTGAAGTAAAGATAAAGCTTTAAGGGGATATTATGATAGCATTAAGTACTGAAAATCTTTCGCTTTCGTTTGGAGTTAAGGAGATACTCAGGGGAGTTTCGTTCTCGGCGGACGATAACGACCGAATTGGAGTTATCGGCTCGAACGGCTGTGGTAAATCCACGCTTTTCAAGCTTCTTCTCGGAGAGCTTACTCCTGATACGGGAAGCGTTTATATATCCAAAGGTAAGACGGTGGGAATACTCAAACAGGACGATGCCTTTGCCGAGATTTCGGGAGAAAGCGGAGAGGCGACCGCGCTTGAAATAATGTATAACTCGTTCCCCGAGCTTCTTCTCGCTGAAAAGCGACTTGCCACTCTTGAAAGAGCTCTTGCCGAGGACGGGACTATTGAGGGCAGGGACAGAAGTTCTGTCGTTATGGAATATACTTCCCTGAATGAAAAATTTATAGCTGACGGTGGACTTGAATTCCGTTCGAGATGCGCTTCCACGCTGATGGGAATGGGCTTTGACGCGCAAAGCATGAACAGGCCGTTTTCGACATTCAGCGGAGGGCAGAGGACGCGTCTTGCGCTTTGTAGGGAACTTTGCCGTGAGCCCGATATACTGTTGCTTGACGAGCCTACGAACCACCTTGATGTGGAAACGCTTGTTTGGCTGGAAGCGTTTTTGTCGTCTTATAAAAAATGTGTGCTGATAATATCGCACGACAGATATTTTCTTGATAAGATAACCAACAAGACCTTGTGTATTGAAAATCACAAGGCAAAGCTATACGGCGGAAACTACACTCAGAGCATGGAGCAGAGGCGCATTGACCGCGAGATACAGGAGCATCACTACAAAAATCAGCAAAAGGAGATAGCCCGTCAGGAGGCGTATATCGCTCAGCAGAGGGCATGGAACAGAGAAAGGAATATAATTGCGGCGGAGAGCAGACTGAAAATGCTTGACAAGATGGAGCGTGTTTCGCGCCCCGATGCGGAGGAAAAGAGTGTAAAATTCGGATTTTCTTCCTCGATAGCAAGCGGCAATGATGTTATAACACTGAACAATGTGGGGTTTGCTTATCCTAATGCCAAAAGGCTCTTTTCTTCCGTATCGCTGACCGTCAAGAGGGGGGACAGGCTGTTTATTACAGGCCCTAACGGCTGTGGAAAATCAACGCTTATAAAGGTGCTTGTCGGAAAGCTGAGGGAGAGCGATGGCTATGTGGAGATGGGATACAATGTAGTACTCGGGTACTATGATCAGGAAAACCAGAGCCTTTCCTCGCACAACACCGTTCTTGAAGAGCTTTGGGGCGCTTATCCGTTACTTCCCGAGCAACAGATAAGGGGGACGCTGGCAAGATTTAAATTCTTTGGCGATGATGTTTACAAGTCGGTAGGAGAGCTGAGCGGAGGAGAACGAGCAAGGCTGACGCTCTCAAAGCTTATTTTGTCCGATGTAAATACGCTTGTGCTCGATGA
>JAGCJD010000195.1 GCA_017648425.1 Clostridia bacterium
AATTATCCGTAATAGTGATATTGGTTATAGGAGCGGTCGCCTCATTGGTAACAGAGAGGATATAGGTTATCGGAGTGTCGGCGGTGTATGTTTCTCTTAAGGTCGTCTTTGAAAAATTCAGCGAAGAATCAAGCTCGATCTCCGCAAGATTTGATGTTCGTGTGGCGGCTATACCACCCGAGGTATAGCTGACAGTTGCAAAATTTTCTATTGTTGGCATAAGGTTCTCCTTAAATAAAAAATTAGTGAGGAATATCCTCACTAATTATAATATGTATCAACAATAGAAAAAGTCAAAGAATGTCGTCAGGAATTGCAAGAGAGCATTCATTTATGTCAAAGCACTTTCCTGCGTGAGTAGAGTACACCGATATTTTTTTCGGCGCTTTTCCAAAAAGGTACTCAATAGCCTTAGCATAATAAGAAAGCTGGAGACCGTGAACGGCATTCATTTTTTGTGAAGCGAGAGAGCTATCATTAAGCTCATTACGAGTTAGTCTGTCAGTTTTGTAATCATAAAGATATATGTTGTCGGAGTCGTCTACCAAAATAAGGTCAATAACGCCCTGAACAGCAATTTTTTCATTAGCAAAGCTTTCCCTTAGATTTTCGTCATGAGTAAAATAAACAGCTGGCAACAATATATTAAATCTTTGTTCTCTGAATACTTTTTTTGCATTTAGAACAGCCGACATAAGCTCGCTTTCCCGTACTTTTTCAAGATCGTCCGAGTATATTATCTCGGATAGATTTTCGGGAATGAATTTTTTGTATAAGAGAATATCCAATGCAGCGGATACCCCTTTTTCTTTAAGTACGGAAAAATCACAGAACTGCAAAAATAAATGTGTTGCCGTTCCTCTTTCTGCGGCGGTTGCAGATTTTTTTGTTTCCATAAAGAAGTCGGGAACATATGGCGATCTTTCAACATCAAAAAGAGAAACTGAGGTATCAATACTATCAAGAACATCAGGCGAGAGCTTTGAAACGGAAATTTTTGCAGGGATCTTTCTTGCATTGTTATGTTTGTATGAAAATTCAAAGCTTGCCATTAGCTTTTCATAAAGCTTTTGGTTTATCTCGTTGTTTTCTTGCTGCGCGGATGTGTTTAATGACTCGCTCACAACATCAAGCGATATATCATTTGTAAATCCACAAAGTTCTACATAACTGCTTTCTGTGGTCATGCGGGGAAGGATCCAATCCATGTAATTCCTTGCGGTAAGATTTGAAAGATCACAGATAAAGCGAGATTTGAATTTAAGCGAGGATATTATTCCCGACAGAGTTGATCTCGAAAAACTTGCAGTAACAAACAACTGCTCGCGTGCTCTGGTAAGGGCAACATATAATATTCGCATTTCTTCCTCGACGCTTTTCATTCGGCTGTTGTGATCAAGAATCTTTTTTATAGGAGAGGTGTATTTGGCGAAACCGGTATTATCGGAAATAGTCATAGCTACGCCAAGACCGTATTCAAACGAAAGATCGTCAAATGCACTGCCATATCTGAAATCAGTACCGCAACCGCAAACAAAGCAAACAGGGAATTCAAGTCCTTTTGATTTGTGTATTGTCGTTATTGTAACTTTGTCATTGCTGATCTCCTCAGGCTGTACCTCTAAGGTTTCTCCGTTATCAATGATATTGTTTATAAATTCAATAAAATTATAAAGTCCCTTAAACGAGCTTGCCTCAAATGTTCTTGCATACTCATAAAGCTGTTGGAGATTTCCACCGTTGCCCGAAGCGTTTTTTTCGCAGACGAGTCCGGACGCGACAAATTCATCGGAAGAAAAGATATGCTGTAAAAGCTTATCAATTGGCATGGAAACAGAAAGGCTTCTCCATTGACAGAGAATTTGGTTAAATCGGCCGCATTTTTGCGATAACTCTCCTTTTTCGGCTTCACAAAGACAAAGCTTGTCATAGAGCGAATCGGTTTTTTCGCCCTTTGAGTGAATGAGAAGAAGCTCATCGAGAGTAAATCCGAATATAGGAGAGCGTAAAGATCCTGCAAGATAAATATCTCTTTGCGGGTTGTCAATGGCGTTAAGAATGCAAAGCATCATCATAACATCGGGATTTTGGAAATATTGTGTTTCCTCCGCGTTGCTTGAAGCAATATTAAGCTCTGCGAGCGCGCTTGAAAATTTATCCGCGTGTGATTTGTTTCTTAGCAATATAGCAATATCGCCCTCGATTATCGGTGTGCCGTCTTGCTTTTTTCCATTTTTTAAAAGCGCAGATATCTGTTGTGCAACATATTTGGCTTCCATCTCGGTAGGAGTGGGTAATACAACAGAGGGATCGATATTTTTTTCGATAAGCTCTTCCTTTGAATTTTTCGCAAAGACCGCTACCTTGACAGACGGGGATTTAGTATTTTCGTTGCATGGCTTTGCAAACACAAGGTCGTCCTCATCGGTATATCCTATGCTTTTTCCACATGACCTGAATATAGGCGAGCAGATAAGATTGGTAAAGTCAATTATCGGCTTTGCGCAACGGAAATTTTCGGACATGAAAATAGTTTCACTATCAGAGTCCTCGGCTTCTTGTGTTCCATGCAAGGGAAATTCGGCTCGGTAATTTGAAAACAATTGAGGGAACGCTCCTCTAAAACTATAAATGCTCTGCTTTATATCACCAACCATAAATCGGTTTGTAGGCTTTGATATGCAGCGGAAAATAAGGTCCTGAGTGGGATCAACATCCTGATATTCGTCAATATAAATGTCTGTAAATTGCTCGGAGTAAGCCTTTGCTATCGGCGTTGGAGCGCCGTCATCATTAGCCACCAGCTTTAATGCGTATCTTTTTACATCGGTTAATTGAAGAATATTTCTTTTTTTCTTTTCCTCAAAAAATCTAATCTCAAATTCGGATATTACGCGGTAGAGAATAGATAGATTTTTGGAGGTAACAATAAAGAACCTTTGAATATCCTCAACGCTGTAAGAGAAAAATTCCTTTTTCAAACATTCAAGTTGAGATTTAAACTCGTCCCTCAGTGATTTTGCAAACTCTGAAAGGTCAGTAGTATAGATAGCTTTTAATGGACTTAGCTTGACACACTCAAAGTCGTTGAACAGTTTGTAAAGCTCGGGATATTTTGGTAAATCAGAGGTGCTTTCAAGCAGGTTCAATGCCTCTAAACATAGGATATAATCGGAATGAAATCCACTATAATATGCGCCTAAAAGCATTTCGTCATTTTGCATATCTTCAAGCAGTGACTCGTAATGAACAGATAAATCTCTGAACACCTTGATAGCATACTCCTTGATTATTTGACCAAATGGAGTTTCAAGAAGATCCATGCTTGAAAATGCAAGGGTGTCCTCGGCGCATATACGCAGATAATCTGTGCCCTCGGGTACTCTCATACATTCATAGTATAATGAGATAAAAATTTCCTCGGAAACATTTTCTGTGTCGCGTATTTTCTCAAAGCATTCGCAGAGCGATGGGAAATCACTATCAGTGTCGTAAAATAGGTCAATAACTTCCTTCATTATATTTTTAGCGATAAGATTTGCCTCGGAGTTGTCGCATATTCTGAATGATGAGGGAAGGCCAAGCTCCGAAAAATTTTGTTTTACAATGTTCAAATAGAAGGAGTCTATGGTGGAAATATTGGCGCTACCTAACTTTATGAGTTGCTCGGTTAGGTGTCTGTTTGAGGGATCACTTGCCAAAGCATCGCTTATAGCGTTGAAAATTTTTGTTTTCAGATCGTTTGCCGAAGCTCTTGTAAAAGTTACTATAAGCATTTTTGAAATGTCTTTTGGAGCGTCCTTGTCGGTTATGGAATTTATAATACGCCTTGTAAGCGTAGAGGTCTTTCCCGAACCTGCCGCCGCACTGAGGAGAAGTGTTTTATTTTTTGTTTCTATTGCATTCAGCTGCGCCTGAGTAAGTTTCATTTTACACACTCCTTCTCTTAAAAATTATTTTTTCTGCACATTGGATAGACATTACAATATTTACAAGGATCTTCGCCTACCATAGGTGTACAGTCAGCTATTCCCGAATAAATATTTTCGCCTATTTTTACAAGTGTATCGCTTATGCTTGCGTAAAGATTTGAAAAATCCTTAGATGAAACAAGAGATTTTCCAACATATTTTCCGTTCTTTTGGTATATGCCAAGCAAAATATCTTTTGATTTTGAATGGCTCATTGCGTTAATTACGCTCTCCTCATCGAGTATAATACCACTTCTTGAAAGCTCCTGCTGCGCCTTGTCGAATATCTGATCGTCCGTGTTGTCAAAATTGTTCAGCTTTATTTTAGGGAATGCAGACGATAGATATGTAACTCCTGCGGGGATCACCTCAGCGCCATCAAGATTGTATTTTTTTATAAAGGTTGATCCCGGATTTCTGCAAACGGCAAACAGATACAAAAGCATTTGGGTATTAAGTCCAACTTCAAGGTCAGAAAGGTCAAATTGTTTGCTTCCTGTTTTGTAATCAACAATTCTTACATAAACCTTGTTGTTCTGCTTCCAAATATCAACTCTGTCTATGTATCCTTTAAGTACGAGTCTTGCTCCGTTTTTCAAGGACAATACAAGAGGCTCGGGGTTGCCTTCTTTCCCGTTGATATGAAACTCAAAAAATGCGGGACGAAAATCAGAATCGGAAAATTCACTGATAACGCTTTCGGCAACAAGCCTTGAAAGCCTTTGAAGCTTTTTATACAGGTGTTGCATTCTCCTAGTTAAAAGGGCACTGTCAGGAACAATGATCTTTATATATTCGTCAACTATTTCGTCAATTTTTTTGAGAATTTCCTCATCTGACGGAATTTCGTTTTTGCTTTCATTATGAGTAATGGCAAATCCGATTATATGCTCCATTACATAGTGAACGAAATCACCGATATTGTTTGCTCCGAAAGATACTCTTTTTGTTTCGCGGAGGGAGAGAATATGTCCCGCATAATAGCTAAATGGACATTTGACATATTTTTCAAGACTTGATGGTGAAATATAAACCTTATCGCCGATAAGTCCCTTTACAATATCGGGTGACACTCGACACACATCAGTGCTTGTTTCCGCGGTAGATAGTTTAGAAACTAAGGGAAGATAATGAGAAACAGCGAGCGTAGCCGCGCGGCGGTCTGCCTCACAAGTAATATTTCTTAGGTGTGAAGCAACACTTCTCGGAGTTCCTGACAAATATTCAAGCTCATATCCGTAAAATCGGTGCGGTGTGAGATCTCGGAATAATTTTGCCGTTCTTCTGAATGGAAGCGAGGGCGTTTTGGTAGTACCTTTTGAGTCGGAAAGATAGGTAAACAAAAACAGCTTATTCGTAGGTGAAGAAAATGTGTTTTTTATAAACATAAGCTCTTTTGATGAGCATATCTCGTCATTTTCTCCCAATTCAATTCCGTACTCGTTAAGTATATCTCTGTCGTTGCCCTTGATAAGTCCCGTGTCTGTGACGGTAGCAGGGAATTCGCCCTCGCAAAGACCAAGAACAAAAACATATTTTTTGTCAGAGGATGTCAAACGAGCGGCAGATCCTATGGTTACCTCATCAATCGAGGTAGGTATAGTACCAATTTCTGTTTTTTCAAAGACCGTTTTTAGAACAGTATAAAAGTCGTCTATTGATACGCTCATATCTGATAAACTTTGACCTATATCAGCAAGCGTTTTTAAAATAATGTCGTATGAAGCCACAAGCTCGGATGCGTATTTTCTGTTTTCAAAGGACAGCTCACGCATTGCAAGCTCTTGCGTTTTTTGCCTAAGATCGC
>JAGCJD010000196.1 GCA_017648425.1 Clostridia bacterium
ACTTGAAATTCGGTACAAAATGGTGTATAATAAAATGAATTTGATGTGCGTACAGTCGCACTAACATAAAATATAGTATTGGAGGACTGCAAAATGGTAGTAGCAGGCGATTTTAAAAACGGTATCACATTTGATATGGACGGAAATGTATTTCAGGTAATTGAATTTCAGCATGTAAAGCCCGGTAAGGGAGCTGCTTTTGTTCGTACCAAGATCAAGAATGTTATTACAGGCTCTGTAATTGAAAGAACATTCAGCCCTACTGACAAGTTTGAGAACGCTTACATTGAGAGAAAGGAAATGCAATACTCATATAACGATGGCGATCTGTATTACTTCATGGATATGGAAACCTTCGATATGCTTCCTCTTAACAGCGATAAGCTTCCCGACAACTTCAAGTTTGTTAAGGAAGAAATGATGTGTAAGATAGTATCCTACAAGGGTAATGTATTTGATGTTGAGCCCCCCACATTCGTTGAGCTCGTTGTTACACAGACCGATCCCGGTTTTGCAGGTAACACAGCAACCAACACACTCAAACCCGCAACTCTTGAAACAGGCGCTGTTATCAAGGTTCCGTTGTTTATCAATGAGGGCGATGTGCTCAAAATAGACACCAGAACGGGCGAATATCTCTCCCGCGCATAACACGAGGTGTGATATGTGTGAAATGACGCTTAATGAAAGAGCTTCCTATATAAAGGGACTTTGCGATGGAATGGAGATCGATGCGAGCTCCAAAGAGGGCAAGGTAATATCAGCTCTTACAAGCCTTATCTCGGAAATGGCTATTGCTATTGAGGAGCTTGAGGACGAGGTCTGTGAGCTTCGCGAATACATCGAGGAGATCGACGAGGATCTTGGAGAGGTAGAGGAAGTTCTTTGTGACGATTGCGACTGTGATTGCGACTGGGATTGCGATTGCGATTGCGATTGTTGCGGAGAGGACTGTGAGGACGAGGACGAATATTTCGAGGTGGAGTGTCCCTCCTGCAACGAGATAATATGCTTTGACGAAAGCATTGATCCCGAGGAGCTTACTTGCCCCGCTTGCGGCGAGAAGTTCGAGTGCATTATAAGCGAAGAAGACATAAGCTCTCTTGACGAGGAATAATGCTTGATATATACGGCGCATCAAGGCGGTGCGCCGTATATTTTTGAGAAAAATAAAAAAATGAAAAAAACTATTGACAAAGTCTATTGAAAGTGGTATAATTGGTATTACCTCTGCGAGTAGGCTTTTTTCTATGCCTTGATAAGCGCTAAATCGGGCAGACTGCTCCGTGAGGGAGGTACACGGACGAGCCGCTTTATGCGGTAAGTCAAATAAAATTTAATGGGAGGTGCCGCAAAATGGCTAATGACGCAAGAGTCAAGATTACTCTGGTATGTACTGAGTGCAAGCAGAGAAACTACGACACAAAGAAGAACAAAAAGAACGATCCTGACAGACTTGAGCTTAAAAAGTATTGCAGGTTCTGCCGCAAGCACACTCTTCACAAAGAGTCCAAATAAGTGGGGAGGGGAACTATGGCAGAAAAGGAAAAAAAGGTCGCCCATACTGAAGACAAGCCTGCTAAGCCCGAAAAGAAAGAAAAGAAAAAGGGCAGAATAAAAGAGGCGTGGCGTGGATTCAAGAGTGAAACCAAGAAGATCGTATGGCCTACATGGAAACAGGTACTTAAAAACACCGGAATTGTTCTGGTAGTTGTTATCATCTGTGCAATCATCATAGGTTTGCTCGATTATGCTTTTTCCGAAGGAATCCAAGCTCTAACCAAGTTGTTTCGCTCTTAATGAGGGTTTGACATGAGCGATATTAATGAAATGAATGTTGGCCCAAGATGGTACGTGGCGCACACATATTCGGGCTATGAAAACAAGGTAAAGGCAAGCCTTGAAAAGATCGTTGAAAACAGGGGACTTGAGGATCTGATATTCGACATTCGCGTTCCGGTTGAAACCGTTATAGAAAAGAACGGTGAAAAGGAAAAGGAAGTTGAAAACAAGATTTTCCCGAGTTATGTATTCATCAAAATGGTAATGACTGACGAAAGTTGGCATGCCGTAAGATCGATCATGGGATTTACAGGATTTGTAGGACCGGGATCGCGTCCCACACCTCTTACCGATGCCGAGGTAGAGCAGCTTCATATTGAAACCACGCGCGTTGAGCTTGTTGTTTCCGTTGGAGATAGCGTTACCGTTACGGACGGATTGTTTGAGGGATATAAGGGAACTGTTCAGAGTATATCCGATGATCTTAAAAAAGTTACGGTTCTTATTAAGAGAGGAAACCGTGATATGCCTGTTGAGCTTGACGCAACTAGCGTCACTCTTGCATAAGACCTAACGGTCAATTACGTGGGAGGGAGAAAATTCTTACTTTAATTCTCCCGTATATTACCACATTTGGAGGTATTTTAATTATGGCAAAGAAAGTTATGGGTTCCATCATGCTGCAATTGCCCGCAGGTAAGGCAAATCAGCAGCCTCCCGTAGGAACGGAGCTCGGTCAGTACTGTGTTTCAATTGCCGTATTTTCAAAGGAATTCAATGAGAGAACCAAGAACGACATCGGTCTGATCATCCCCGTTGTTATCACGGTATACGCTGACCGTTCCTTCTCCTTCATTACCAAGACTCACCCCGCACCCGTTCTTATCAAGAAGGCATGCGGCATTTAGTCTGGCTCT
>JAGCJD010000197.1 GCA_017648425.1 Clostridia bacterium
AAACGCGACTGTTGAGAGCGTTGAATACGGCGCGGAATTTATAACCGCGGTTGCGCTTGCTGACAGTAAAGCGAGAGGCATGATGAAAAAATACGCGGTTGATGACATAAGCGACAAAGAAGAGGAAGAATTTTAAACATCGAGGAGTTTTTCATGGAGCACCTGAATGATACCTTTACAACACTTGCGGGAGAAGCGCATGTTGAATTTGAGGAGAAAAAATCAATATTTATAGGTCACGCCATAAGAACAGATAATGAGCAAGAGGCGCAGGAATATATAAAACGCATAAAAAAGCAGTATAATGACGCTACTCACTATGTTTCCGCATACAGCATAAACGGCGGGATAATTGCGAGATATTCCGATGATGGAGAGCCTCAGGGAACTTCGGGAATGCCAACGCTGGATGCAATAAGAAAAAGCGGAGTGGATAATGCGTGCGTCGTTATAACAAGATATTTCGGCGGAACTCTGCTTGGCGCGGGCGGACTTGTCAGAGCGTATTCTCATACGGCATCTCTCGCTCTTGAAAAAGCGGGCATAGTAAAATACGAGCCGTATTGTGAATATGAGCTTAAATGCGGATATTCCGAATATCAAAAATACAACTCATATTTTTCAGATATGGGTATATTGATAGACAACACAGTTTTTGAGGCAGAGGTTACCGTGTGCTTTGCGGTAAGACGAACAAAAAGCGACGAGGTTGTAAAAAAGATAACCGAAATGAGTTACGGTAAGGATATCCCGTCATTTTTGGGGGAGAGATATGATTACAGATAAAAGGTTTTTTAGATTTGCGATGTTGTTTGTTGCAGGCATGATGCTACTTTGCTCTTGCTCCTCGCAGACTTCCGAGGATGCGCTTTTGTATCTTGAAACACTTGACAAGCAGATAGAGCAAAATTATGCCATTGTAATTCCTCAGTCGTGCGGAAGTAAGCTTTCCACCGCCGCTGATAAGCTTTCGGAAGCAATTTCCGATAAAACGGGCGATGATTGCAGAGTGTATTTTGATAATTCGGATATTATACCAAAGGAAAATTGCTTTACGGTACTGCTTGGAAACACTAATAGATACGAATCGTCAAACGCTATGTATTTTCTTAAAAGGGACGATTATATCTGCAAGCCGTTGGAAAATGTTCTGGTCCTGGGTGGCAAATCAGATGACGCCACTGCGCTGGCTGTTGAAAAATATGTATCCGAGGTTCTTGCTCTCTGCGAACCCACAAAAATAATTTTTGACGATTGTGGCTTTGAGTACCGTCATGAATATGAGGTAACAAAGCTCTGTCTTTGCGGTTTTGATTTTGAAAATTATTCCTTTGTTTATAATGATACGGGAGAGGGCTCTGTCAAACAGCTCGTTTATATGTTCAGGGAATATGTCGCGAATGTCAGCGGATATTATCCCAATATATCCTCAAAAGGAAAATCGGTTGAAGGTAAGCGCGAAATAATTTTCACTGCCGACTCTGCCGAGAGCTATTCAAAAATACGCTTTGACGGCGAGGATATTTATGTGAGCGCAGATAGCGTATATGGGCTGTCCGTTGCGTCCGAGGGACTTTACAGAGCAATGTTTGAAAATGTAGAGAACGGCGTGGCAACGGCGGATATAACTTATCAAAGGACATATACATATAGTGTTACCGAGATTGGATTTGCCGCGTGTGTGTTGAATTTTCACGATGGGATTTATGGCGTAGAGAGTGCATCACAGCTTGCAAGCAATTTGAATTTGAGGGCGTCATCAATAGCGATCTGCGGAATTATCGACAATGAATTTCAGGAAACATTGAGAATGGGCGTTGACGATAGATTTGCTTTTGAGTGCATAAGGCTGACAGAGGACAGATCGCTTTCCGTTATGATAGACAAGAATGAATTTTCATATCAGACAAAGACAGTTCCCTCCGCAAATCATGAATCAACAGCGAGATTTACACTTACAAGCAACGAGAGCGGAGATGAGCTTGATGTGCTGGTGTTCTGTAATATCAGCGCTGACGATGCAGATGTCGTAAGGCAGACATTACAGAATATTAAAGGACAATATATTGCGTTTTGCATTTCTGATGAACTCGATAACTTTGATGTTTTTGGCGATGGGATTACCACAGAATACAATTCTGTCATATCGAATTATAGATTGAGTATCTTTATATCTGACGATAATCTTGATTGCTCAGAAGTTGTGTCCAATACAACCGATATGGAAAATGTATGCTTTGTGTCCGCGAACATCAATAAGCGATTTTGCGATGAGTTTGTTGCGCTTTCAGGATCATAATATATTCAGTAAGCTTATTTTTTCATATCTGCGTATATCATCAAGCGAATTGCATAATAGACTGTATGATTGTTCTATAAGCCAATCGTTGTTGTTGGCGCAAGCGCTTTTAAAGCAAATTATATTTTCGGTTGTGCTGTCTATTTCTCGTAGGCTGACCGAAAGCGCTATGAATGCGCGGTGACTTTCCCAATATGATAAAAGCTTTTCTGCCGAGACGGCGGTTCTGTCCTGTTTGAGTGTCCGTGCAAGCTCGGTGAGTGTGTTTATCGTGCGGTTAACATAAATGGAATTTGCTACCACAAGCGCGATTATTAGTATAGGAAGTAAAAGTGACAGAGCAAATATTTTCATTTTGCCTCCTTTTTGCTTATAATACGCTCATCGCCGTTATCTCTTATCATCATAAGATATATATCGCTTGTACTTAATCCCTTTTTAGCAAGCTTGGCGTCAAGCTGTTCCCGTGATAAGGATACCTCGCTAAGTCCGTGCGAATTAACAAATCCGTTGTCTATAACCATGTGGAAAATACCGTCCTCGTTTACCGAAATGTTCATTTCCTTGCAGGTGGGAATATTTGCGATTGCTTTTGGAATAATGGTGAGCTTGCCGTTCTTTTCTAAAATAGCGTAAAGAATATCGTCTATATCTACATATCCTGCCTGCCTCAGCTCGCATATAAGTTCGTCAAGGGAGATGCGCGAATTCATCATTTCACGCCTGCACAGCTTACCGTTTTTTATAAGTGTTGAGGGGCGCGCTGTTACTAGATTTTTTAATTTTGGAAACAATATAACAAGTGATGACGAGCATATCTCAAAGGTTATCAGAATAACTATCGGAATTATTGCGTGGGAAAGCGGAATGCTGCTATCAGTTATCGGGAGTGAGGCTATTTCCGAAATAAGAAGCGTTGTAACAAGATCAGTAACCTCTAATTCACCTATCTGACGCTTGCCCATAAGTCGCATAGCGCTTATCATTATTATATAAACAATCAATGTGCGTATAAGTATTGTCGTCATTTGCTATCCTCCGTTGGAAATATACCATTATTGTTTGTGAATTCCTACAAAACAATTCAAAAATGAAAAAAAGTTCAAAAACCTCTTGACAAACTGAGCGAAAAGGTATATAATATGCAGGCTGTCTTGAAAGAGGTGGCAACACCTTGGTAGCATTGCAGAGCTTTAAAGAAAGAAAATGAAAAAAATCGAAAAAACTTTCAAAAAAGGTATTGACAATGCGGAATAGGTATGATATAATAGTCAGGC
>JAGCJD010000198.1 GCA_017648425.1 Clostridia bacterium
CCGCTCAGGAGATATGGCGAGATACGAGCTTGAAGGCAACGATGAGGAAAAGGCGACCTTTATAGTAAAATTCTGGCGAGAGGACGGGCGCGTGTGCTTTGAAAAATCCACCCGCGAATGCGTGATAAGACGAGCAAGGACAGATTGCTCTCTCTACCCTATCGCATTCTTTAACTGGACGGGCGCTAAAAACAGCTTTCATGGCGCTTCCCCAGTCACCTCGCTAATTCCAAACCAAAAATTTATCAACCGCGCATACGCCATGGCTATGAAGCATATGACGGACACGGCATTCTCTAAAATAATTTATGACAAGTCAAAGATACCCGAATGGTCAAACGAGGTTGGAGAGGCTATTGCCGCAATGGGTGGTGGAAGCGTTTCCGATGCTGTTTCTGTCGTAGGTGTTGGGCAGATGCAAAACGGATTTACCGACATCGTTAACAGCGCTGTAAAGCTCACCAAGGAGCTTATGGGCGCTACCGAATCGGCTCTTGGTAATGTGGAGGCAAGAAACACGAGCGCAATCCTTGCGCTTCAAGAAACCTCACGAATAGCCCTTGACAACATAAGATTTTCCTTTTATCGCTGTATCGAGGACCTTGCCAATGTGTGGGCGGACATGATCTCCGCCTACTATCCCTCAGACCGCTTACTTCCCTGCAAATCGGGCGACGAGGTCTATTGTCGCTCGATTGACGGAGCGGACATAAAGCACTCGTTCCTCGCGGCGCGCGTTGATGTGTGCGAGCTATCGCGTTACAGCTCAATCAACTCGCAAAATATGCTTGACAAACTACTTGACGGAGGTCACATAACCGCCGCTGAGTACATAAAAAGACTTCCCGCAGGACTTATTTCAGACCGCGAGGAGCTTATAAAAGCAATAAATCAAAGAGAAAGCGAGGAGGAAAAATATGGAGAATGAGATTATAGTCCAAGAAGCCCCCGCCGAGCTTGACGAGTTGTCTGCGGTCGAGGAAGTTATCACTCCCCCCGACCATGAAGCAGAGATAGCAAGGCTCAACGAGGAGATAAGGATACTTAACCAAAGGCTTACGCAAAAGCAAGAGCGTGAAAGCCTTATGGGCATTCAAATTGAGGAGTTCACAAGGGATTTTCCCGAGGTCGATCTCAAAAGCATTCCCGAGGAGGTCTTTGACGGAATGCGTTCGGGCAATTCCCTTGCCTCATCATACGCTCTTTACAAAATAAGAGCCGACCGCATAAGCGAGCAAAATCAAAAAAACGCCTACCGCTCCTCGGGACGCATTGGAAAAAGCGCGGCGAGCGAATATTTCTCCGCTGACGAGGTAAGAAAAATGTCGCCCTCGGAGGTAAAGGCAAACTACACTAAAATTATTGAATCCATGAAAAAATGGAACTAAAAAGAAAGGAATTTATATTTTATGGCAATTACAAATTTTATACCCACTATTTGGAGCGAAACACTTTACAGAGAGCTTGACAAGCAGTATATCGCAGTTTCAAACTGCGCGAGAGATTTTGAGGGAGATATAAAGAGCTGTGGCTCGGTAGTAAAGATTTGCGGTGTCGGCGAGATAACCGTAAGCGAATACACCAAGAACACAGATATGTCCACACCACAGGACCTCTCTGATACAGTAAAGGAGCTTACTATTGACAGAGCGAGATATTTCAATTTCCAGATTGACGATATCGACAAGGCTCAGTCCACTCCCAAGCTTCTTGAACAAGCTATGAGCACAGCGGCAAGCGGACTTTCGGACGAGGCGGATTCCTATGTTTTCAGCCTCTATGAGGACGCAGGAAAGAGCGTTAAGATTGACGGCGCTACGGCTGAAAATATCCTTGACGCAATTATCAGCGCAAGACAAAAGCTCTACGAGAGCAATGTTTCCGATTCCTCTAATATAGTTATTGAGGTGTCCCCCGCTGTCGCTTCTCTCATTCTCAAAGCAAAGTTGCTCGTTGCTACTGACAACGCGTCTACTCTTGAAGCTGGCTGTCTTGGACTTATCGGCGGCTGCAAGGTCTTTGTTTCAAACAATATCAAGACCGTATCCGAGGGTGAGTACACATATCACAAGTGTCTTGTCCGCACCAAGCGCGCAATAGCGTTTGCAGAGCAGCTCTCCGAGATCGAGGCGTTCCGCCCCGAAAAGAGATTTGCCGATGCAGTTAAGGGCTTACATCTTTACGGCGCAAAGGTCATTTACCCCAACGAGATGGTACTGCTTGACACGGGAATTTGATCGACTATGAGATGTAAGGAGATATACGACACCGCGCTTTCTCTTATTGCGGAGAGCCTTGATCCTGCGGACACTGCGGATTATGAGGAAAGAGCGCCGTACCTTCTCGCGGCGTTCTGCTCGGACAATCAGGACACTGACGCTCTTATGAGAGCTTACTACAAAAAGCCCGCTGTTGAGTACGGAGAAACGCTTTATATTC
>JAGCJD010000199.1 GCA_017648425.1 Clostridia bacterium
AAAGGATACAGCAAGGCTGTGTCCTTTTATGTTTCTCTTATCTCAATGATTCAAAACCTCTCAATTTCGCAGAAATTGATATGCATTGCGTAAGCTGAACGCGGACTCTCGCTTTCTTTGCCGCAATGCGAGGTTCGAAATCCTGTCAGTCACACACCTTTTTTGTAAAAAAGGTGTGCCAAAAAACTTGGAAAATTGAGATTGTTCGCTGTTTTTTAATAGGGAAAGATACTATCCCCTATCATATTTGGGGAACAGTTCTCCCCTCTTTCCTTTTTTGTAAAAAAGGTGTGCCAAACTTCAACAAACCCCTATGCTTTTACAGTGTAACAGCATAGGGGTTATTATTTTATTCTTGTTTTTCCTGAACGCCCTTACTCTTGAATACAATCAGCTTGCTGATAAAATAATTAGCAACGACCACACCGAACGAAGAAATGACCTTAGCCCAAAGCCTTACCGTCACTGAAAATCCAAGCACCTCAAATGCTCTGTATCCCAAATATTCCAGCAGAGCAATAATACCCAGATTAACGGCAACCTCAAGGAAATAAGTAGCTACCCGACCGCCGGCAAACTTAAAAAACTGCGTTACCGCCGAAGCCGCGCCACGCTCCGCCTGTTTAAACACCCATTTTTTGTTGGTGATGAAGGCAACCGTAACACCGGCTATCCATTGCAATGTGCTTCCCAATACATCAAGAAGCTCCGTAGGCGCTCCATTCTCGTCATGAATGAACAGAACTCCCACTTTAAGCGTAATAAAGCAAGTCGTCAGCGATACCACCGTGGTAATACCACCAAACAGAAGATATAAAAGTATCTCCTTGTGCCTGCTGTAAAACTCCTTTAATCTATTCAAAGCTATCTCCTTACTTTTTTATCTTCTCCCAATACTGTCTGGCAGAATCTTCAAGCTTGTTCGAGCCCCAATTATAATATGTCTTGTCCTTTAAATCATCGGGCAGGTACTGCTGTTCCACATAATGGTTAGGATACTCATGCGGATACTTATAGCCCTTAAACAGCGGGCTTTGCAAATGTCTTGGAACAACTCGTCCAAGCCCTTTTTCAACATCTGCAAGAGCGGCGAAATACGCATCGTGAGCAGCGTTCGACTTTGGAGATGTCGCAAGCAGAACGGTCGCATTTGCAAGCGGTATTCCCGCCTCGGGCATACCAAGCTCCTTTGCAGATTCACAGCATGCGCGCGTTATAGCTGCAGCGGTAGGATAAGCAAGACCTATATCCTCGCTTGCTATCACCTGCAAGCGGCGACAAACGGAAATAAGCTCTCCGAGCGACAAAAGCTTTGCAAGGTAAAACACAGCCGCATCAGCGTCCGAGCCTCTTATCGACTTTTGAAGACACGACAAAAGGTCGTAATGCGTATCATCATCAAAGTTCCCCACACGCACATTGAAGCTGTCCACCGCATCACGGGTGATCAACTCGTCAGAAGCAAAATAAGCATTCTCTGTAAGCACAATCGCGTGTCTTACATCTCCCGAAGTAGAACGGGCAATGTATTCGGCAACCTCGTCGCTTATCGTTTTGTTACCGCTCGTATGAGCATTAAGGTGCTCGACAGCGCGCCTTACGGCAACCGAGCAATCCTCAGGTGGCACAGGCTTGAATTCAAACAAAGATGAGCGGGAAATTATTGCGTTGTAGATGTAGAAATGCGGGTTTTCAGTAGTAGATGTTATCAGCGTTACTCTGCCGTCCTCAATGTATTCAAGCAACGCCTGCTGCTGCTTTTTGTTAAAATACTGTATCTCATCAATGTAAAGCAAAATCCCACCGGCGGAAAAAATATTCCCCGTACTTGCAAGTATATCCTTAACATCAGAAATTGAGGCAGTCGTGGCATTAAGACGGTGGAAAGCCATTCCCGACTCCCGCGCGATTATTTCAGCCGCCGTAGTTTTTCCCGTACCGGGCGGGCCGTAAAATATCATATTTGTTATTCTGCCCGAGGCGAGCATTTTTCTAATAACACCCTTTTCACCAAAAAGATGCGCCTGACCAACTATATCGTCAAAGCTTTTAGGCCTTAACGCCTCGG
>JAGCJD010000200.1 GCA_017648425.1 Clostridia bacterium
CTATTGGCGAAAAATTTGATCCCAATGTCCACAACGCGGTAATGCATGTTGAGGACGAGGCGTTTGGCGAGAACGAGATAGTTGAGGTCCTTATGAAGGGCTATATCAAGGGAGATAAGGTTCTCCGTTATTCAATGGTCAAGGTAGCCAATTGACTTACTTTTCTTTAAAAAAAGAAAAGTAAGCACCGTACTTTTCTTGTAAAAAAGAAAAGTAGGCAAAAGAAAACTCTTACTTTTCTTTTAAAAAAGAAAAGTAAGCAAAAGAAAACAAAGAAAATAATTCTTTTAATAAATTAGAGCTATATTAATTATAGAATAAATTAAATCCCATAAAGGAGGAAAATATCATGGGAAAAATAATAGGAATAGATTTAGGAACAACAAACTCTTGCGTAGCTGTTTTTGAGGGAAGCGACCCCATAGTTATACCCAATCCCGAAGGAGCTCGCACAACACCTTCCGTAATTGCATTTACAAAGACGGGAGAAAGAATGGTAGGTCAGGTCGCAAAGCGTCAGGCTATTACCAACCCCGACAGAACTATTATAAGCATCAAGCGTGAGATGGGCTCGTCCTACAAAAAGGAAATAGACGGTAAGCAGTACACACCTCAGGAGTTTTCCGCAATGGTGCTCCAAAAGCTTAAAGCAGACGCTGAGGCATACCTTGGCTCTACCGTAACTCAGGCTGTTATCACAGTTCCCGCATACTTTACTGATGCTCAAAGACAGGCAACAAAAGATGCAGGTAAGATAGCAGGACTTGAGGTGCTTCGTATAATAAACGAGCCGACCGCAGCAGCGCTTGCTTACGGTATGGATAAGGAAAATGACCAGAGAATACTCGTATTCGACCTTGGCGGAGGTACATTCGATGTTTCCGTTCTTGAAATCTCTGATGGTGTATTTGAGGTTCTTGCAACAAAGGGTAACAACCGTCTTGGCGGTGACGACTTTGACCAGAGAATTATCGACTGGATAGTAAACAAGTTCAAGGCTGAAAACGGCGTTGATCTCAGAAGCGATAAGATGGTAATGCAAAGACTTAAAGAGGCTGCTGAAAAGGCAAAGATAGAGCTTTCCGGTATGACCAGCACTAATATCAATCTCCCCTTTATTACGGCTACCGCGGCAGGTCCTCTCCACTTCGACGCAACTCTTACAAGAGCTGAGTTCGACAAGATCACGGCAGACCTCGTTGAAGCTACCATGGTGCCCACGAGAGACGCTCTCCGTGATGCAGGCGTGTCCGTATCCGAGATAGACAAGATACTTCTCGTCGGTGGCTCTACAAGAATTCCCGCTGTTCAGGACGCTGTTAAGAAGTTCCTTGGTAAAGAGCCTTTCAAGGGTATCAACCCCGATGAGTGCGTTGCTATCGGCGCAGCTATTCAGGGAGGAGTTCTCGGCGGTGATGTAAAGGATCTTCTGTTGCTCGATGTTACGCCTCTTTCTCTTGGAATTGAAACACTTGGAGGCGTATTCAACAAGATAATTGAGAGAAATACCACAATCCCCGTAAAGAAGAGCCAGGTATATTCGACGGCGGCTGACGGTCAGACCTCTGTTCAGATACATGTTCTTCAAGGTGAGCGTGAGATGGCGGCTTACAATACAACTCTCGGTGAGTTTATTCTTGACGGTATTCCCGCCGCTCCCCGCGGAGTTCCCCAGATAGAGGTAACATTTGATATTGACGCGAACGGTATAGTTAATGTAAGCGCTAAGGACCTTGGAACTGGTAAGGAACAGAATGTTACTATTCAGTCTTCTACCAATATGTCCAAGGAGGATATAGAAAAGGCTGTCAAGGACGCAGAGAGATTTGCTGAGGAAGACAGAAAGGCTAAGGAAGCTGTTGATGTAAAGAACCATGCTGATACGCTTGTATTCCAGTCCGAAAAGACACTTGGCGAGATAGGCGATAAGCTTCCCGAATCCGACAAGGATGAGGTAAAGGCTGCTGTTGAAAAGCTCAAAGAGACCATTAAGGGCGGAGATACTGATGCAATAAAGGCTGATACCGAGGCTCTTGAAAAGGCGTTCTACACGCTTTCCGAAAAGCTTTACAAGCAGAGTGGAGCGCAGGGCGCAGGCCCTGATATGGGTGATGCTTCAAACGGTGGAAGCAGTGACGGAACTTACTACAACGCAGATTTTGAGGACAAAACGGAAAACTGATAAGACTGCTTAGCGGAAAGGCAAAAAATGCCTTTCCGCAAAAGTCGTATAAAGACGGCTGTTTTATTACATTTGCAAGAGGTCAACATGGCAGATAAAAGAGATTATTACGAGGTGCTTGGGCTTTCCAAGGGCGCGGGTGAGGCTGAAATAAAAAAGGCTTACCGCACTATGGCAAAAAAATATCACCCCGATATGAACCCGGGCGATAAGGATGCCGAGGCAAAATTCAAAGAGGTGAACGAGGCTTACGCCGTGCTTTCCGATGCGGACAAGAGGGCGCAGTACGACCAGTTCGGTCACAGCGCATTCGACCAGACCGCTGGTGGCGGTGGAGCAGGCTTTGGTGGCTTTGGCGGATTTGGTGATTTTGGAGATATTGGCGATATTTTCGGTAATATCTTTGGTGGTGCGTTTGGCGGCTCATCATCGAGAAGCAGAAACGCTCATATGCGCGGTGAGGATGTTGGCGCGAGAGTTACTGTTAGCTTTGAGGAAGCGTCGTTTGGCGTAAAGAA
>JAGCJD010000201.1 GCA_017648425.1 Clostridia bacterium
ACAAGGAGCGCCTTGTTGAGCTTGCAGACAAAATACTGCTTGCTTGGAGAGGTTACACCGATGAGCAAGCATTTGTGTTTGCCCAAACTGACGGAGAACCTCACAACACCATAACTCCCATTGGACGCATGAGGGACGGACAATTTGAGCTTGACCTCGTGCTCCGCAACAATATCACCACAGAGGAGCACCCTCTTGGATTGTATCACCCCCACGCAGATGTTCACAACATCAAAAAGGAAAACATCGGTCTTATAGAGGTAATGGGACTTGCCGTGCTTCCAGCCCGTCTTCGTGACGAGATAGCGATTATGTGCCAATACATAGCCGAGGGTAAGGACTTTGCCCAAAACGAGGATATTGCAAAGCACAAGGAGTGGTTTGAAAGCTTTAAGAGCAACTACACCTTTACCCCTGAGAATACCGAGGAGATACTCAAAAAGGAGATCGGCGCTACATTCCAAAGAGTTCTTGAGGACGCCGGCGTATACAAGCGCACACCCGAGGGACAAAGCGCGTTCTTGAAATTTATTGACAGCGTAAATGCTTAAACTTAGGAGGATTTTATGGCTAACTGTGTTATTACGATTGCGCGAGGCTTTGGAAGCGGCGGAAGAACTATCGGTAAGCTTCTTGCTCAAAGACTCGACATTGATTACTACAACGATGACCTCATAAAGCTTGCCTCAGAGGAAAGCGGAATTAATCTCGAGCTTTTCGGAAGAGCTGACGAGCGTGTTAAGGCAAATCTTTTCAAAAGGTACAAGAGAAGCTACGGAGAATGGACACTCTCTCCCGACAGCGATCAATTTGTTTCAGACGACAACCTCTTTAACTATCAGGCAAAAATAATACGCAAAATAGCCGACACCTCAAGCTGTGTCATAATAGGACGATGCTCCGACTATGTTTTAAAGGATAGAGAAAATCTTGCGCGCATATTCGTATATGCCGACAAACCGACAAGCATTTCCCGTGTCACCGAGCTTTACGGAATGACACCAAACGAGGCTGAAAAAAGAATAGCCTCCATTGATAAGGCGAGAGCTTCGTATTACAAATATTACACAGGCAAAGAGTGGAACGATGTGCAAAACTTCGACCTTTGCATAAACACATCGTCTATCTCCTTTGAAAAAGCAGTTGATATAATCTACGATTATTTAAAGCAAACAAACAAAATATAAGTCCAAGACCGCTCTGAAATTTCAGAGCGGTCTTGCTCGTTTTTTCGCTTTTGTATATTATTTCCATTTTTTTCCATTAAAGTTTGTGACTTTTGCGAATTGGAAATATTTGTAAATCTCTTGCAATTTTTACCAAAATATGGTAAAATATGTGTGTCAAAGAAATTCACGGAGGATAAAAATGGAAAATTCAATTAAAATCTTGATTGCTGACGAAAATTCAGCACAAAGGCAGTCGCTTTTAGGGGAGCTTCGTCGAGTAGGATACACCGATATTGAGGTGGCGGTAAACGGAGAGGACGCGCTTATAAAAATCGACCGATTACACCCCGACATCGTCATTATCGACATATGGCTTTCCAAGCTTGACGGTATAGGCGTATTACGCAACAGCAAGACGCTCAAATTTGGGAAAGACAAATCGCCTGCATTCATTGTCGTATCCATGGTGTCAAATCAAAGCATTTTCATGGAGGCGACAAAGGCGGGAGCTGACCTTTGTATGCTTAAGCCATACAATGTAGATAGTCTATGCTCTCATATAGCATCGCTCGCATCGGCAAGAGCCTCCGAAAGCGCTCAGGCTGACTCAGTTACGGACGGTGACCGTACGCCCGACATTGAAACGCAGGTCACAAAGATCATACACCAGATCGGAGTTCCCGCTCACATAAAGGGCTATCAGTATCTCCGCACAGCAATACTGCTTACCGTCAAGGACAGCGACATTATCAACAGCGTAACCAAAATTCTCTATCCAAGCGTTGCAAAGAAGTATCAGACAACCACAAGCCGTGTTGAGCGTGCCATTCGCCACGCTATTGAGGTCGCGTGGGACAGAGGCGATGTTGATACGCTCAATTCCTATTTTGGATACACGATACAGAACAACCGCGGTAAGCCCACAAACAGCGAATTTATCGCTATGATCGCGGATAATCTCCGTTTGCAATATAAGCTGTACTAAAAAAATCCGTTGCATTTTTGCAACGGATTTTTAAATTTCCTCAAGAAAATGTGATAATCTCTCCGCATCGCCGTCAAACAGATAACCATGAATACCAAAGCTCTCCGCACCCGCTATCTTAGCGGCATTATCGTCAAC
>JAGCJD010000202.1 GCA_017648425.1 Clostridia bacterium
AAAGATATATAGCAGTCGCAAACGACATGCTTTTTTTCTTATCCATTTTCTTTTTAATTTTTTTGCTCTTTTTGGAAACAACAGCCTCTGTCGCAACAACAATATCGTCACCCTCGTAAGGGTTGCTGTCGTCAATGACTGCGCCATCACTCAACCGTACGATACGAGTAGAGTACTCCACCGCGAGATCGGGGTTGTGCGTTACCATTATAACAAGCTTTTCTCTTGCGACCTCTTTGAGCAGATCCATTATCTGAACGCTCGTAGTGGTGTCAAGAGCGCCTGTCGGCTCGTCTGCAAGAAGAATATCGGGGTTATTGACAAGAGCTCTCGCAATAGCAACTCTCTGCATCTGACCGCCCGACATCTGGTTAGGTCGTTTGTGTAGTTGATCGCCAAGTCCGACCTTTTCCAAGGCCTCCTTAGCTCTCTGTCGTCTTTCCGCCTTGGAAACTCCCGAAAGCGTCAATGCAAGCTCAACATTCGAAAGCACCGTCTGGTGCGGAATAAGGTTGTAGCTCTGGAAGACGAAGCCTATCGAGTGATTTCGGTAGGTATCCCAATCCGAGTCCTCAAAATTCTTTGTGGACTTTCCGTTTATTACGAGATCTCCACTCGTGTATCTGTCAAGACCACCAACGATATTAAGCAGAGTAGTCTTTCCACAGCCCGAAGCGCCGAGAATCGACACAAATTCGTTCTCTCGGAATTTAAGACTCACACCGCTGAGCGCGTGCACAACGGATTCGCCCTCTCCGTACTGCTTTCGTATATCCTTTAATTCAAGCATCTATTATGCCTCCAAAAATATTTTTACATTTAAATAATATCACAACATTTTTAAGATTAATCGTGCGTTTGAAAAAAATTCTGTGAATGTGTGTGAAGATCGTGTGAAATTCCGTTTCAACGATCTTATTTGCTGACTACCTCTATGCTTTCTATAACAACAGGCGTTTTCGGAACATCCTGCATATACCAACCGTAGCTTCCCGTTTTTACCGAAGCGATAGCATCAAGCACGTCAAATCCGTCCGTGAGCTTTCCAAAGCCCGCGTACTGCGCGTCAAGGTGAGGAGCGTCCATGTGCATTACAAAGAACTGAGAGGAAGCCGAATCAGGGTCCGATGTACGAGCCATAGAAAGAACACCTCTTGTGTGTTTAAGGTCGTTCTGCATAAAGCCATTCGCCTTGAATTCACCCTTTATCGAGGGGGTATCAGTGCTTCCCATATCCTCGGTGTATCCTCCGCCCTGGATCATAAAGCCCTTTATAACACGGTGGAATATCAATCCCTCAAAAAAGCCGCCTTCGGCAAGCTTTATAAAATTAGCAACCGTCTTGGGAGCCTTTTCGGGATAAAGCTCTGCCGTCATAGTGCCGAAATCACGAACATTGATCTTAATAATTGGATTTGTCATTTTTATATACCTCTTTTTTCTAAAATTTATTCAATAGGATAAGCCAGCGCAAAAAGCTCGGCTATTCTTTCTTTTTGCCCCGCAAGGTGAAGATACCCAAAAAGAGCCTCCATTCCCGTTGCCGCCCTATATTCCGCAACCGTTGCAGATTTTGGAGTATTGGTGTGACCTATATTGCGACCTCTGTGAAAAACAGCATTCTCCTCCTCGGAAAGAATGGGCAATATACGCTTTACCGCCTCAGCCTGAGCGCTTGCTCTAACATATTCAAGCGCATGCTTGTTGAGTGACGAGGACGAGGAATATCCAAGCAAAACAAGTCTTTCTCTGACACATATTTCAAGAACGCTGTCCCCAAGATACGCAAGCGCATATGTAGAGTAGGTGTTGAGTTTGTTTTCCATATAAGCCTCCGTCAAAAAGTAACTCTCTTTACAGAAATAACGACACCCTTATCGGTATCAATATCAAAAACAACACCGTTAGCCCTTATCTCTCCATCGGCAACCTTGAAATAAACGGGGATCTTTGTCCTCATTCTCTCAATAACGCTCTGTGCGTCAGCGCCTATAATACCGTTTATAGGCCCTGTCATTCCTATATCAGTAATATACCCCGTTCCGCTCGGCAAGATCTGCTCGTCCGCCGTAGCCACATGAGTATGAGTTCCAAAAATAATATTTATCCTGCCGTCAAAATATCTGCCGATAGCCATTTTCTCCGAGCTCGATTCCGCGTGAAAATCAAGTATCGAAAAATCGTAATTTCCCTCCTCGCGGGCAAGTATTCTGTCAACAGTAGTAAAGGGACACGCCATAGCCTCCATAAGAGCAGTTCCGAGCGCGTTTATACATAAAACGCGCCACCCGCCTACATTTACCACAGTGCTTCCCGCTCCGGGAACGCAGGGAGGATAGTTTGCAGGACGGATAATATAACTCGAATCGTTGAGCATCGCGCAAATATCCTTTTTTCCAAAGGTGTGATTTCCAAGCGTTATAACATCAACACCTGAGGAAAGAATATCCTCTGCATCCAATGCCGATATACCGTGTATTTCACTTGCATTTTCCCCATTGGCAACAACAAGGTCTATACCAAGCGAAGAACGCGTCCTCCATAAATTTTCCTTAATATACGCAACCGCGCGCGTACCAACAATATCGCCTATTGCAAGAATTTTCATTTTGTTTGCTTTCTATATATAGTTTTAAAAAACATTTTATGCAGGGGCATACGCCCCTGCATAAATCGTTATCAGCCAAGACCTCCGTCAGAGGTAGTGGTCTGAGTTGTCTGGATCTTTTCCGACATGTTCACAGTAACTACATAACCCTTGTCACCATTTGCAATAACAGTGTACTTGTAGTTTGAGGGCAACTTAAACTCGGTAGCGCTAGCAGAAATATAATATATCTGGAACGAGGTAGCCTTGCTTTCTCCTATCGGAATAGCGCTTACCGAAACGGGCTTTCCGCTAAGAGATGCCTCAATAGCATCAAGCGAGGTCAAGCTCTTACCTCTCATATAATTAGCTACAGCAACACCAACATAAGTAAATGTGTTGTCCTTGGCAACAAAGCCATATCTATAAGCGTTGTCATATATCCAAGTATATTTTGCATCATTAAAGGTTGTCTTGTCATTTCCAAAAACTACAAGCTTAAATGATGTGCCTGACGCATTCGAATCAATAACAAGAGGAATATCGCACTCTTTATTATCGCTGTTAGGGCCTACATCTGGATTTAACTTGCTCTTGTTGTTGTTGTAAAAATTCTTAAGCATGGAATCAAGAGCATACATAGTGCCTGCGGAAAGTGATTTGACATCCTTTGATTTAGCATAGTACAAATTGTTTGTTCCCGCTGTTACTTCTCTGTCTTTTCTTTCCGTAAAATTAACAAGCTCATCTAATTCCTCTGCAACATCCTCCGCGGTAACCACCTCATACTGCAACGCAGACGAGGAAGCAGAGCCACTGAAATCATCATTATCTCCGCCCTCTCCCGCAGCATTGTCAACAACCTCGCCGCCGTCCTTATCGGAAACAGCGAACGCGATAGAGGAAACAATGAGAACGACCAACGCCAAAGCCAACGCAATAGCGGTAATCAAAAGAGCATATGCGGTATATTTTCTTGCAGGACTTGTGTTTTTATCGTCACCGGTGACGGCGTTAATCAGTTTTTTCATTTTATCCTCCTTAAATTTTACTTGTTAGCCCGTGTTATTACTCAGCGTCCTTAATGGAGAAATCCATTCTGCCCTTCTTGTCAAGTCCCATGTACTTGACCTTAACAGTGTCACCGAGAGCAAGAACATCCTCAACCTTTTCAATTCTCTGAGGAGCTATCTTGGAAATGTGTACCATTCCCTCCTTGCCGGGAGCGTATTCAACAAAGCAACCGAATTCCTTAATTCCCGTTACCTTACCCGTGTAAACAGCGCCAACCTCAGGCTCGAATACGATAGCGTCTATCATAGCCTTTGCAGCAGCAGCGTTTTCACCGTTTGCAGCAGCAATGCAGATAGTTCCGTCATCATCAATATCTACCTTAGCGCCGGACTCTGCAACTATCTTCTGAATAACAGATCCACCCTTACCGATAACCTCTCTTATCTTGTCGGGGTCTATCTTGAAGCTGGTCATCTTGGGAGCGTACTTAGAAACCTCAGCTCTGGGAGCGGGGATAGCCTTGAGAAGCACCTCGTCAATGATATAGTCACGTCCAACGTGAGTCTGAGCCAGAGCAGCCTTGATGATCTCGGGGGTAAGTCCGTCAACCTTAAGGTCCATCTGGATAGAGGTGATACCCTTGTGAGTACCTGCTACCTTAAAGTCCATATCGCCGTAGAAGTCCTCAAGACCCTGAATGTCGATCAT
>JAGCJD010000203.1 GCA_017648425.1 Clostridia bacterium
TCAAGGGAAAAGGACTCCAGGTGTTACCGCTCGCTCACCCTCGACAGATCGGCTCTCTTGGTGCACACAGTGAAAAATGGTTCAACATGCATAGAGAATGGGAAGAATTCTTGAAAAACTGAATTGATATAAGCACAGCCCCACCGCGATGGTGAGGCTGTGTTTTGCTTTACTCCTTCTCCACAAAGAGTAGTATCGTATTCATATGCCACATGGATTTATGGACTATCTCGAAGGCAAAGTCATCGGTGAGGAAGTCCACGAGTGCGGTCTTGAAAACCGTTTGAGCCAAAAGCCGTCTGGGAGCTTGATCACAAGCGGCTCGGCGAAAAATTCTCGCCTAGGCGCGATTACCCCACTCCCTCCTCCAACAAACAAGAGGTTATCGCAGAGCGATAGCCTCTTGTTTGTTTAGTGAAGAGATATTATAAAGAACTTCACTCCTGTCAGCTCACCTAAGGAATTCTCCCCTTATTTATTTCGTTTCTTTTTCCACTATCCTTGATAAAACCTTGTACAGCGGCAATATAAGCAATCCGACCGCAAAATTTCCTATCATATGGATCAGATCAAAAGGAATACCCGTCAACACCCACGCCACCGTTTCCTCAAAGGTCAATCCGAACATAATAGCCTGTGCGGGAGCGTAAAGTATTCCAAACGCAAGTCCGTGTAAGGCGCAAAGCGAAGGATACACTATCGCGCCAACCTTTTGTGGCATTTTTTTTGGCAAAAGCATGGTTACAGCCCAAAGAACTGTCCAGATATACAGATAAGGCACCCACCACGCGTTAAATCCCGCCAGCAGACCATTGAGGAAAACATATATGTATATAGGTATCAATGCCTTTACTCTGAATAGTAGCGTGTAAAGTATAGTCAACATTCCGAGCAGGTGAATGTTGGGAAGCACCTCCATGATAACCTTTGTGCAAAGCATCAGAGCTGCAAGCATAGAAAAGAGGCACATCTCGAATATGCGTCTTCCCAAACGAGTTCTGTTCTTCATTATTTAGTATAAGCTATCTTGTATTCGCGCTCAGCATCTGACGGAATGCTCTCGTCATTTACGCCATACATCGCAAGCTCGTCGTCAATATAAAACGCCCAATAAGCGTTATCCTTGTCCCAATCTGCCTTCATGCCGTTGCAAACATCAAAGAACGAAGGATCGTTTATAAGCTCGTGCTCATAAAGTGCGTCACCAAGGTTGTCCTTGTCCGTCTTTATAGTAAAGGTAATGGACTGATCCTCGCATACCACCAATACCTTAACGGTGTTCTCGCCCTCTCCGAGCGTTGTGTCGGAAAGATATTTTGCGTCCTCCCACAGTCCTGTTGCATCAACCTTTTCGGCGCAGGATACCACGCAGAAAAGCATAACAGCGACCAACAAGAGAGAAGCTGTAATTCTCAATGTGTTTTTCATTTGTATAGATCTCCTTTAATGTGTTTTTCACAAAAAGGCAAAAACAAAAGCGCTTTCCCGAAAGCGCCAAAAAGGGATAACCTGCCGTATCCGTTTTAGCCCCTCCATTTGCCCGAAAGACTTTTGATTGGGAGATAACTCCCGCGTGAGCCGATAAGCATTCCGACTTGATAAGAGCGAGCGCCCTTAAGTTACGGTAATGGCTGTTGCCGCGGATTTTCACCGCAATTTCCTTATCCCCGAATACAGCGAGCTGTACCCGACAACGCTTTTTAAAGCAGATGACCACGCTATGCTTTTGTGTCTCCTATATTATACTTCTTTTGTCGAGCCTTGTCAACAGTATTTTAAAAAAGCGCCCGAGATTTTCGGGCGCATTAAATCAAAGCCGTTTGTATTTTAATCGCAAAGAATTCAGAACAACGAATATCGAGGAAAAGCTCATGGCAGCAGAAGCTATCATCGGAGATAGCGTAAGTCCCGCTATTGGATAAATAACTCCCGCCGCTATGGGAATACACACGCTGTTATAAACGAGCGCCCAGAAAAGATTTTCCTTTATAGTCCTTATAGTCGCGCGCGAAAGCCTTATCGCAGTCACAGCGTCTAAAAGCGAACTCTTTGAAAGCACAACATCGGCGCAGTCTATGGCGACATCTGTACCCGCGCCAATGGCGATCCCCACATCTGCGCTTGCAAGAGCGGGAGCATCATTTATACCGTCACCCACCATGACCGTAACTCCCTTGGCAGAAAGCTCCGAAACTATCCTTTGCTTGTCCGCGGGCAAAAGGCGAGCGCATACCTCTGTAATTCCACACTCA
>JAGCJD010000204.1 GCA_017648425.1 Clostridia bacterium
AAAAATGTGATATCATATAAATGAAATAAAAAGGAAAGGGAGGAAAAACATTGGAGCGCGATAGGCTCAACGCCTTTATGACACTCGTTGTCGGGGCTTCCAGAAGCGTGACCAGGCTAAAAGGCATTTACATGGCGAGATACGGCTTGGGAAGCACACATACCATGTGCATTCGCACGCTATATGATACAACGGAAGGGCTTACAAGAACACAGCTTGCCGAACAATGTGAGCTGGATAAGGCTCAGGTCTCCCGAATAATCAACGAGCTTACGAAAAAAAAGTATGTCTATGAAAGCAAGGCAGGCTCAAGCTACAAGAAAAAAGTAGCGCTTACCGAGCAAGGCAAGGAAATAGCGAGGGATATAAACAATATAGTCCTTCAAATAAACGAATTTGTAAGCGAGGATATAACACAGCAGGAAATAGAAACATTCTACCGCGTGTTTGAAACCATCTGCGAAAATCTTAAACACGCAGAGCAAATGCTACCTACAGAAAACACAGAGTATGAAAGGAAATACGATAATGGCGACCAAAAATAACGCAAAGCTTATAACAAGACCTAAGACCGAAAGAAAGTACGAGAGAGTACATGACGCATATGATATGTGCCGTATAATTGCAAAGCACGGCGACAAGACTGCATTCACCTATTATGATAAGACAAAAAAGCTTTACAGCATATCCTACACACGCTTTTATAACAGAATAGTAAGAACGGCAGCAGGACTTACCAAGCAAGGTCTTGCAGGTAAAAAGATTGCAATAATCGGCGAGACATCTGTTGCATGGATAGCATCTTATATCGCTGTTCTCGTAACAGGCGGAGTTGCTATTCCTATGGATAAGGAGCTTGACATCAGCGCTATAACGGGACTGCTTGAAAGCGTTGACGCTGACGCAATAATCTACTCCGACCACTTTAACGGAAAGCTCGTAGGCGCGTTCAGCGAAAACAGTACGCTCAAAACCTTTATACCGATAGATCCCGATGAGGCAGAGCTTGCGCACGATGGAGTTATTGCGTACAGAGCTATGCGCGCGATAGGTAAAAAGGAGATAGATAACGGTAACTTTGTATTGAATCCCAATCAGGACAGAGAAAAAATGTCCGAAATGCTCTTTACCTCAGGAACAACGGGAAGCAGCAAGTGCGTAATGCTCTCGCAAAAGAACATCTTCTCGGTAGTCTCCTCGGCGTGCGCGTCAGTTGACTTTGGACCTGACGATGTCCTCGTATCCGTGCTCCCCGTCCACCACACTTATGAATTGGCGATACTTTTGTCCGAGCTCGATTACGGAATACACATCTGCATCAACGATTCTCTCCCCCATGTTCTCAAAAACTTCCAGACATTCAAGCCCACGGGACTTGTGCTCGTTCCCCTCTTCGTTTATACCATGTATAAAAAGATCTGGGCAGAGGCAAAGAAAACGGGCAGAGATAAGGTATTACGCGTAGGACTTTCCGCTTCCCACGCAATGCGTAAGGTCGGTATAGACAAGAGAGCCGAGATATTCGCTCCCGTCACCAACGCATTCGGCGGCAGACTTAAAAAAATAATTTGCGGCGGCGCGGCTCTTAATCCCAAAATGATAGAATTCTTCGGAGAGATCGGCATAGATATATACGAGGGCTTTGGAATTACAGAGTGCGCTCCCCTTACATTCGTAACACCCTATTACGCTCAAAAGGTAGGCTCGGTCGGTCCCGCTGTTCCCTGCTGTCAGGGACGCATTGACGGAACTGAAATAGGAGCGAGCGGATATGTTGAGGGCGAGATACAGATAAAGGGCGACAATGTAATGCTCGGCTACTACAATAACCCCGAAGCTAACAAGGCAGCGTTCACCAAGGACGGCTGGTTCCGT
>JAGCJD010000205.1 GCA_017648425.1 Clostridia bacterium
CATCTGTTTGACAGCCTAGATATTATATCACAAATCTTTTAAAAATGCAATACCTTTTTCAAAAAAATTTTTAATTTTTTAATTTTTATGAGCCGACCTTACGGTCGGCTCATGCTTTTTATTTTCTATCTGCCAAGCTTGTATATTCCATGGGCTTTGCTATACACTTGTACGCAGGACGAATTATCTTCTTCGCCGTCTGAGTTTCCTCAATTCTGTGAGCGCACCAGCCTGATACGCGAGCAACAGCAAACAAAGGCGTGTACATTTCGGGAGGAATATCCAACATTCTATATACAAGACCGGAATAAAGATCTACATTCGCGCACATCGGCTTGTTTACTCCCTTGAATTCCGCAAACAGCTCGGGCGTTACTCTCTCAATAGTTTCGAGCAAATGGAAATCATCTCCGTATCCCTTGCGAACAGCAAGATCATGAGCGTACTTTTTAAGCATAATGGCTCTGGGGTCGGACTTTGTATAAACCGCATGACCCATACCGTATATTTTTCCAAGTCCGTCACCTATCTCGCGGTTGAGAATGGAAAGCAATACTCTCCTTACCTCCTCGTCATCCTCAACATCCTTTACAAGAGGACGAACGCAGTCGAACATCTCCTGAACCTTTATGTTAGCTCCTCCGTGAAGCGGTCCTTTAAGAGAGCCGATAGCCGCGCTTATAGCCGAATAGGTGTCCGTACCAGAGGACGAAAGGACACGGCAAGCAAAGGTAGAGTTGTTTCCTCCTCCATGCTCAGCCTGTATAACCATACAAAGGTCAAGCAACCTTGCCTCCTCCTCTGTAAAGGTCTTTGTGGCTCTGGAAATTCTCAAAAAGTTCTGAGCGGTAGTCAAGCCCTCCTTGGGAGTATGGATATTAAGGCTCTTTCCATGGAAATATGTACGGTACACACGGTAAGAATTTGCGGCAATTACGGGAAGCTTTGCAATTATCTCAATGCTTTGTCTTAGCATATTTTCAAGGCTCGTGTCATCGGGGTTGTCGTCATACGAATACAACGCAAGCACAGCAAGCGCCATCTTATTCATTATAGAGGGTGACGGAGCCTTCATAAGTATGTTTTCTGTAAATCCCACGGGAAGCTTACGCTTTTCCGACAAAAGATCACAAAAATCCGAAAGCTCACTTGCATTGGGAAGCCTACCGAACAAAAGCAGATAGATACACTCCTCAAATCCGTATCTTTCCTCCGAGCTAAATCCGTCAATAAGCGATGCCATGTTAAGCCCTCTGTATTCGAGCTTACCATCGTCGGCAATCTTCTCTCCCTCATACACGAGATAACCGTGAGCGTTACCTACATTTGTAACACCCGCCATGATACCCGTTCCGTCCTTTTCGCGCAAGCCACGCTTTACCTTAAAGCTTTCAAAAGCCTCGTTAGGAATTGTATTGGCAGCCTTTGCCTGACTTACACAGCGCTCAAAAATCTTTTCTGTATCAATATTTTTTAATTTATTCTCAGCGTTTTCCAATTTGGCATACCTCCATCATCATTAAAAAACGAGTTTTCTAAAAGTTAAATACCCTATAATTATATCATATTGATAAGTTTTTTGCAAGGGAATTTTGAAAATTTTTTTATTTTTTGCAAGATTCGGAACACAAAATTTCAAATTTCAACTGTTTTCGCCTTGATTTTGCTGATTTCACAAAGTACACACTTAGCACAAAATGAATATTTTAACAGCATCTTTTGCAAAAACAAGCATACATAATATTTTTCCCTCTTTTCGCATATGCTTTTACCAGAAAACAGGAGGAAGCCCAATGGAAAATATAATCATAAACAAAAAACATACTAACGATAAGATACTCTCCCCAGAAGGGCATGAACTGCTACTATACAGTATAGACATTCCACAGTTTGAAGGCTTTAAGCGCTTTAACGAATTCTATTTAAAGATTTTCGACAAAACAGTCGCCTTTTGTAGCAAAGAACTATATAAAAAATGCGACACTCAAAGCACATACTCATATAGACTTTCTCAAAAGTGTCATGTTGAAAACAACCGCATAACCGTCACTCTGCGAGCAACGCTTACCAATCGAACAGCGCGCAAGTCAATATCCGAGCATATTGAAAAACATATTTGGGGCATTAACACATCAAGGATCAAGGTCATAAAAAAATAATGGGGTGTTAGTTAAACACCCCCATTTAATTTATGTCTGCGCAAGAATCAGCTCGAGCCTGCCATTAAGAGCAAAAATTCCCATTCCCGCAGGAATAAAATAGCTCTCCCCTTTGGTTATAGGATACTTCTCGCCTTCAAAATCAATGCTTCCCTCTCCGTCAAGGCAGACAATGCAAATAAAGCTCTCGCTTGTCGCCACGAGCTTTATTTGCTCGTCAACGCAAACGCGTCTTACCCTGAAGTATTCAGAATTTGCCAAAAGCTGCTCATCGCCGCTTCCTCTTGAATAGCGTACAGCGTCTATCTCCTCGGGCGTAAACAATCGCGCAACATCAAGAGCCTTATCAATGTGTAATTGACGAGGCATTCCGTCCTTGCCAACTCTGTCAAAGTCGTAAAGCCTGTAAGTCAGGTCCGAATTCTGCTGTATCTCAGCTATAAGAATTCCCGCGCCTATCGCGTGTATCATTCCCGAACAGATAAAATAAGTCTCTCCCTTTTTAACAGGAATATAATTCATAATATCGTTGACACGATTTTCATTGACAGCACGCACAAGCTCCTCTCTCGTTACACCATCCTTAAGACCGTATATTAGCTGCGCATTGTCCTCTGCATCAACGATATACCACATCTCAGTCTTTCCACAAGCGTTTTCAACCGCGCGAGCGTAGTCGTCATTCGGGTGCACCTGAACTGAAAGCATATCCTGCGTGTCAATAAGCTTAACGAGTAACGGAAAGTCATCTCCCGCCTTAAAATCGGGGCAAACGCAGTCATATCCAACTCGCAAAAAGTATTCAGAAAGCGTCATTCCACAAGCCTCGCCATTAAGCACGCGAGCCATTTCGTCACGCCTTACCGAAAGCTCCCAGCTCTCCGATATGGTATCAAACTCCGACACCTTGCCGAATTCGTCTCTCAGCCTTGTTCCCGCCCAAATAGCAGTCTTTGCAGTATAACTTATTTTAATCGGATACCTTTTCATTTTTATTCAACTTGAGAATGCTCACGGCAGAAGCTTTCAACTATCTCCGTTTCACTGAAATCCTCTCTTACTCCCTTGATTATCTGATATGATTCATGTCCCTTACCGGCAAGAAGTATAATATCTCCCTTGCTTGAATGCGAAAGAGCGTATTCAATAGCCTTTTTTCTGTCCGCAATAGCAACATAAGGACAAGTTCCCGCCGTGAAATAGGAAGCTATCTCTCCTATTATCGCGTTCGGTGACTCGTTGTCGGGGTTGTCCGAGGTAAGAATACAAAAATCCGCATCTCTTGACGCAACAAGTCCAAGCTCCGCGCGTCTCATTTTTGTACGACCGCCAATCGCGCCGAATAAGCACACAAGCCTCGTAGGATCGTACATTCTCAAAGCGTTAAGCGCCGCTTTAAGGCTAACTCCGTTATGCGCGTAATCAATCACCACTGTAGCGCCGTTTGGCAGCTCGTGAGCCTCAAATCTTCCCTTGATGCGCACATGACGCATAGCCTTTGTAATAACACCCGCGCCAAGCCCCAGCCTCATGCACACAGCAATAGCCATAAGCGCGTTGTAAACGCTGAATTCACCTGGGAACGAAAGCGCAACAGGAAAAGTCTTATTCTCGTGCGTACACTCAAAGCTGACGCCAATATTTGCAGGTGAGCGGAAATAAGTCACATTATCCGCGCTGAAATCCGCGCCCGAATGCACGGAAATACTTGCCTTTTCACACCTTGCAGTTCCAACTATATCCGAAGCGTGCTCGTCGTCACCGTTGTAAACGACATATTCCGCGCCGTAATCGGTAAACAATGTACGCTTGCAGTTCTTGTAGTCCTCAAAATCGGGGTGCTCAAATTCTCCTATATGGTCGGGAGAAAGATTTGTAAACACGCAAATATCAAACTTTATCCCCGCAACTCTTGCAAGCTTCAACGCCTGAGAGGAAACCTCCATAACAAGTGTGTTCACACCCTCGTCAAGCATTCTTCTCATGTGCTCGTGCAGGTCGTAGCTCTCAGGTGTAGTATTTACCGTGCTGAAATACTTGTCGCGATAATAAACTCCGTTCGAGCCGATGTAACCCGCGCTGATGCCGCTTTCATTCAAAATATTGTATATAAGGAGAGACGAGGTCGTTTTTCCCTTTGTTCCCGTAATACCAATTATCCGCATCTTGTCCGCAGGATAGCCGAAAAAGTGAGCCGACAGCTTGGCAAGCGCCACGCGCGTATCGGGCGTTATAACAACGAACGCATCGTCAGGCAATGACACCCTGTGCTCAGTAACGAATATACGGCAACCACCCGAATACGCAGCCTTTGCATAATCGTGCCCATCGGCAATAGAGCCGTTAATGCACACGAACATAGAGCCTGCGCACGCCGTTCTGGAATCACTGCAAAGAGAAAGCACGGGGATATCGCTTGTGTCAAGCCCCGAACGATTTATAACCTCATTGTAATCAATGACCGAAATCAAATCCTTTAAAATCATCTTCTTTTCCTTTCCATACAGAATCAAACGCAAAAGCTCATTATGTGAGCGTCAAAGCCCGTGGGCTGCTTGCCACACATTTTTATTGCCGAGCACGCAAGCACCTCAAGAGAATCCAAGAACAGATCTGCGTCAAGAACACCCATTCGTTTTATAAGAGAAAGCTCTGTGCAGCCCAGAATTATCCTGTCACAGCCCTGAGCCTTAAGCCCATCAGCCACTCTAAAAAACAAGTCTATCTCGGGTGCAATTCCCTTTTTGACCTGAGAGTAAATTATATCCGTAATAGCGTCCTGCCCCGCTTTATCGGGGAAAACGCACTCAATACCCGCCATAGCAAAAACATCGCGGTAAGCGCCCGAAGCC
>JAGCJD010000206.1 GCA_017648425.1 Clostridia bacterium
GAGCCCTCTCTCGGACCTGTTTTCGGTGTCAAGGGCGGTGCTGCGGGCGGCGGATACGCTCAGGTAGTTCCCATGGAGGATATAAATCTCCACTTTACCGGTGACTTCCACGCAATTACAGCGGCAAACAATCTGCTTTGCGCTATGATAGACAACCACCTCCAACAGGGCAACGAGCTTGGCATTGACCAAAGACGCATTCTGTTCCCCCGTGTCACCGACACAAACGACCGCGCTCTGCGCAATATCACCGTTGGACTTGGAGCAAAGGTTGACGGTATTCCCCGTCAGGACCACTTTATGATAACCGTTGCAAGTGAGATAATGGCTATTCTCTGCCTTGCAGAGTCACTTGACGACCTCAAAAACAGACTTGGAAACATTCTTGTAGCATACACATATTCGGGAGAGCCCGTATTCTGCCGTGATATTCACGCAGAGGGTGCTATGGCGGCACTTCTCAAGGACGCCATAAAACCGAATCTCGTTCAAACACTTGAAAACACCCCCGCTCTCATTCACGGCGGTCCGTTCGCCAATATAGCGCACGGCTGTAACTCTGTAAGAGCTACAAAACTTGCCTTAAAGCTTGCCGACTACGCTATAACAGAAGCAGGCTTCGGAGCAGACCTCGGTGCTGAAAAGTTCCTTGACATCAAGTGCCGTAAGGCAGGTCTTACGCCTGACGCGGTAGTTCTTGTCGCAACCGTTCGCGCACTCAAATATAATGGCGGAGTTGCAAAGGCAGACCTTGCTACTGAAAATATTGAAGCTCTTAAAAAGGGCGCTGTCAATCTCGAAGCTCACATCGACAATCTCCGCAAATTCGGACTTCCCGTTGTTGTAGCTATCAACCGCTTTGGAACTGATACCGAAGCAGAGCTCAACTACATCAGAGAGATATGCACTCAAAAGGGCGCTGATTTCGCTCTGTCCGATGTCTTTGCAAAAGGCGGAGAGGGGGGCATAGAGCTTGCCGAAAAGGTTATTGTTGCTTGCGAAAAGCCCAAGAACTTTACATTCATGTACGAATCCGAGGCTTCTATAAAGGATAAGATAAAGGCTGTTGCCACAAAGATATACGGCGCGGCAGATGTCAAATATGACGCGGCAGCATCAAAAGCTATTGCAGAGATAGAGGCTATGGACGAAAAATACACGCGCTTCCCCGTCTGCATGGCAAAAACCCAGTATTCACTCTCCGATGACGCGTCCTTGCTCGGACGCCCCGAGGGCTTCACGCTGACCGTAAGAGAGGTCAAGCTCTCAGCAGGAGCTGAATTCATAGTAGTGCTCACGGGCGCTATAATGACTATGCCAGGTCTTCCCAAAAAGCCTGCGGCAGTAAACATTGATGTTGACAATGACGGAAATATTTCGGGACTTTTCTGATATGAATTTCCCCGTTACCTATAAAAGTGGCTCTACCTCTGACACCGAGCATATTGGCGAGGAGCTTGCAAAAAGCATTTTAAGCAACGCTTCGCTCCCACGCTTCGTGGCGCTTTACGGCGACCTCGGAGTAGGAAAGACCGCCTTTACGCGTGGATTTACTCAGGTAGTTGCTCCGTCCGCTCGTGTAAAATCGCCTACATTCGCGCTTGTCAATCAGTACAAGGGAGATGGCATTTCGGTATTTCACTTTGATATGTACCGTATTGAGGACGAGGACGAGCTGTATTCGATAGGCTTTTTCGATTATCTCGATATGGGAATATGCCTTTGCGAGTGGAGCGAGAACATAGAGCCCTCATTGCCCGAGGAATATATAAGGGCGGAAATAATCAAAGACGATCCCAAAAACACGGATTCAAGAATTATAAAGCTGAGCATAGTCAAAAGCACTGCGGGAGGAGCGCAATGAAAATTCTCGGAATAGACAGCTCGGCAGTCGTTGCCTCGGTAGCATTATGCGAGGACGAAAGACTGCTTGCTGAATACACCTTAAACAACGGAAACACCCACAGTGAAACACTGCTCCCCATGGTCGAGGCAGTGCTAAAAGATTTTAAACTGACCGCGCGTGACATAGACCTTTTCGCAGTATCAAACGGACCAGGCTCATTTACGGGCGTAAGAATAGGCGTTGCCACAGCAAAGGGACTTGCATTCGCAAGTAAAAAGCCGTGTGTGGGCGTATCCACGCTTCATGCGCTTGCATTTAACCTTGTCGGGGTAAAGGGCTTGATATGTCCCGTTATGAACGCTCGCCGTTCTCAGGTCTATACTGCTCTTTTCAGGTCTGACGGGCAGAGCCTTACACGAATTACTGAGGACGCTGCGATATCCATTTCAGAGCTTGACGATATGATTTCGGCATACGGCGAGGATATTTATTTTTGCGGTGACGGATACGATATAACCGTAAGCGCACTTAAAAAGACAAGCTTTATTCCCGTTGCCGAAAGGCAACTTCATCAATCGGGATTTTCCGTTTCCCAAATAGCGTTTGCCGAGTACAAAGCAGGTAACGCCACAAGCGACACCGAGCTTTTGGTAACATATCTTCGTCCCTCTCAGGCAGAGCGCGAATTACTTGAAAGAAAAAAGGAGGAAAAATAATGAAAATA
>JAGCJD010000207.1 GCA_017648425.1 Clostridia bacterium
ATACCGTATTTATTTTGTATGTATCAAGATATTCGACAAGCTTCACGGGAAAGGAAAACAGCATTCTCGGAACAAAATATGTTGTTGCTCCCATTTTAAGCGTTGGCATAAGCTCCTTAAGCGGAGCATCAAAATAAAGCGGTGTTTGATTTGCAAACACTGTGTTCTCGTCAAATCCGAGCGCTTCGGTCAGCGACTCGGTGTAATCTATCACCGAGCGATGGCAGGCAAGAACTCCCTTGGGAACGCCCGTTGAGCCTGAGGTAAACACCACATATATCGGATCAGTGTCGCATTGTCTGCTTCTTATAGCGGAAAGCGCCTCTGCGTTTTGAGGATATTCGCATATATCATCGTAAAGAAAAGTATGCTCTATTCCCATACTCTTTGCGTTTTCAAAATTCTTTTTGTCTGCAATTATGGCGCGGGGCGACAAGTTTTCAATTATAGACTCTATCCTTGCTCTCGGCATTTTTTCGTCAAGACAAGCATAGTAGCAACCTGCATATATAACGCCCCAAAAGGCGGTTACCGTTCTAGGGTGCTTGTCCATAAATATAAGCACGCTCTCCTTATACAAGCCTTTTTCCGCAAGATACGAGCCGACAGAGCGCGCCTCTGTCAGCACTTGTGAAAAGCTCATGCTCTCCTTGCCCGTGGAAAACGCTGTTTTTTCGGGAAGCCTTACGGCTGTATGCTCCAAATATTCGAGAATGTTCTTTTGCATATTCTCTCCTGTAAATTACTTAGTTGCAGCAGTTGGATATTTTGTAGGATCAAACTCGTAAAAATTGTATCCGAGTATGTCCGATGGCTCATAGCTTTGAAGCTTTTTGAGCGTTATCAAGCACGCATTTTGAGTGCCGTCCGAGAAGCTTCCTTTAAGGCGTGTAGCGTCATAATAGTACCACTGCTTATTTGAGCCCTCTCCTATATTCACGATAAACCAGAAATGTGTTCCCTCCTTGGAAGGAATATTTGAATTATCTCTCTCAATTCCGATGTTTTCTATACCCCAATATTCAAAGAAAGCCTTTGAAACAGAATAGTAAGAATAGCAATCACCTTTCTTTGCAGAAAAGGTTCTCATTGCCTCCTCTACCCAGTCTGTTTCCCAATTATCTCTATCAATTTCAGGAATATTGGACACCTTACCCCAAGCAATGTTTTCACTGCTGTTTGTAAAGTCGTATATCTTTTCAACGATCTCTCTCTTTGACATGTTTTTTGTAATGCCCAGAGTTTTGGATTGAGCCTCAATATAGCTCATAAGCGTATTGTAAGAATATTCCTGCTTGTTTACAACGACCTTGACCTCAAGCTTTGCTGTATTCCCCTCGGAATCAATAGCAGTATATATTACGGTATATATTCCGACCTTGTCAAGGTCAACCGCAGTATTGTCTATTTTCAGCTCATATGAGCTTTCGTCCGTTATCTTGACAGCCGTTTTCCACGAGATATTTTCACCAACATACACAAATATAGCATCTCTGTTATCTGCAATAGTTATTACAGGGGGCTGAGTATCTTTGCCCGAGCCTATGGAGTTACC